>PUNP01000491.1 GCA_003551785.1 Candidatus Brocadiaceae bacterium
AGTGGTTTTGCAGCCGGTGCAGCCGGACGTCGTTCGCGACGGAATAGATAATATTTTTTAGTTTTGTTTGCAATTGTTTTGGAGGTTTGGATTTGAAATTAGTATTTTTAGGCCCGCCCGGAGCCGGAAAGGGAACTCAGGCCGCAAAATTAGCAGAAAATTTCAACTTAAAACATGCTTCTACAGGTGATATATTTCGTGCTGCCGTGGCAAGCGGTTCTGATTTAGGCAATACTGTTAAATCTTATTTAGACAACGGAAAACTTGTTTCTGATGATTTGACTGCTAAAGTTGTTGGTGAAATGGTGTTGGACCGTGAAAGTGATTTTATTCTCGACGGTTTTCCAAGAACTATACCGCAAGCTGAATTACTCGATAATATGCTCGAAGAAAGAGGGCAATCTCTGGACGGCGTCATTTACTTTAGCCTTGATAATGAGGATGCTGTCGAGCGTTTGACCGGCAGGCGCGTCTGTGATAATTGCGGTCGTAATTTTCATGTTAAATTTATGCCTCCTGATAAAGAGGGGGTTTGTGACGACTGCGGCGGATCACTTATTGTCAGAAGCGACAGCTCGCTGGATATTGTTCAACAGCGTTTGCAAGAGTACGATGCCAAGACTAAACCTTTAATCGATTATTATAGTAATAAAGGGGAGTTAAAAACAGTTGATGCATCTGATTCTCCTGATACTGTTAGAGCGGAAGCGGAAAAAATTATTTCAACTATTACGGATAGTGAATAGTTAATGCGTCTTTAGATGGCGTTTTTATACTTGATGCGATATGTGAAGATTAAAACCCCGGCTCAATTAAATAAAATGCGTCAGGCCGGACGCATTGTAGCAAAGGTTCTGAATTTACTTCGTCAAAATGCAGTGCCGGGTGTTACAACCAAAGAACTCGATGAAATTGCCGAAAAAGAGATTATGCGTTTGGGGGGCAAGCCGGCTTTTAAAAATTACAGAGGATTTCCTTCTTGTATTTGTGCTAGCATTAACTGCCAGGTAGTGCATGGGATACCATCCAATGTTGAACTTTTGGATGGTGATCTATTAAGCTTGGATGTAGGTGTTTTTTGGAAAGGTTTTGCGGGAGATGCTGCTGTCACTTTTTCGGTAGGAAATATAAGTAAAGACGCACAAGCATTGACGGCGGCTACTGATGAGTCCTTAGATGCGGCAATTAATCTTATTAAACCAGGCGTCAGAGTCAGCGAAATTTCTGAAGCTATTGAAAATGTTGCTCGAAAAGCGGGATATGACCTCGTTACTCAATATACAGGGCATGGAATCGGTTCTTCTATGCATGAACCGCCCCAGATTCCTAATGTTGTTTCAACGCGTTTTCTCAACCGAAGCCCGCGTTTGCCTGAAGGTTCCGTTATTGCTATTGAACCGATGTTGACGGTGGGTAACGCCGCTGTAGAGGTCATGGATGATGGGTGGACGGTAGTAACCGCTGACCGAAAATTATCGGCTCATGCCGAGCATACCGTAGCAGTCGGTGCCCATGGGCCGTTAATAATGACAGCGGTTTAGTTTGATTTTTTTTGAATAAGTGTTATAATTGGGTTAATTATATGCCAAAAGAAGAAGCTATACAGGTAGAAGGGACAGTCAAAGAGACGTTACCTAATGCAGTCTTCAAGGTGGAGCTGGACGATGGGCATGAGGTAACCGCCCATGTTTCCGGTAAAATGCGAATGAATTTTATTCGAATTCTCGAAGGAGATCGTGTTACGGTAGAGCTTTCACCTTATGATCTCGAAAAGGGAAGAATAGTCTATAGAGGTTGATTAAGTTTGGGGATTTATTATGAAAGTCAGGTCATCAGTTAAACGGATATGTGAAAATTGCAAAGTGATACGCCGTAAAGGCGTTGTTAGGATAGTTTGTACTAACCCCAGGCATAAGCAGCGCCAGGGATAATCTTTTTCATTAGATTTTTATGAGGTAAATTATGCCACGTGTAGCAGGGGTAGATATACCGGATAATAAAATTTGCGAAGTTGCACTTACCTATATTTATGGTATAGGACGTACTACGGCTTTACATATTTGTGAAGTTCTCAATATTGAACCACAAAAGAAAGCTCGGGAGTTAAGTGAAGACGAGTTGAGTCATATCGGTGCTTATATAGATAAGAATTTTATTACCGAGGGCGAACTGAAACGTATGGAATCGGCTAATATCGCGCGTCTGCGTAAGATTGATTGTTATCGAGGTGTGCGCCACAGGAAGGGACTTCCCGTGCGGGGCCAAAAAACTAAAACAAACGCAAGAACACGCAAAGGTAAAAAACGGACCGTCGCCGGTAAGAAGGGTGTAAAAGAAATGGCGCACTAATCCATTTCAGACCTGTTAGCCGGTCATTACATATTTGTCGTTTTCAGCACACTCCATTTTTTGAGTTGGTCTTGAACCGAAAAAAAATCATTGACCTTTTAATGTCGGAAACTTATTTGCTGAAAACAATAGAGCTGATGGGACCTGAAGGGCAGTTGGATGAAAGACGCACCGAGAAACTCCGCGAAGTGGCCGGTTTTGCCGAAATTATAATACGATATTTAAAAAAATTTCCGGTTAAAGAGGATTCTTTAACGGTACTCGAGTGCTCATGCGGGAAAAGCTACTTAGGCTTTGTCCTTTACGTGCTTCTCTCTCGAATATTTGAAAAAAAAATCAGACTTGTCGGTATTGATTACAATGATAAGCTGATACAAAGGTGTTATGCTATTGCCGGGAAGTTAAAGTTTGACAATGTCGAGTTTATATGTGATAGAATTATTAATTATCGACCTGACTTTGAAGTCGATTTAACGGTTTCTTTGCATGCCTGCGATAAGGCTACCGATGAGGCTTTGGCTGGAGGTATATTGAGCCGGTCGAGGTTTGTGCATGCCGTACCTTGCTGTCAAAATCAAATACGTGGACAGTTGACAACCGGCCACCCGCTGACTGTGATGACTGATTACGGGCCCATAAGGTATAGATTGGCCAACATGCTGACTGATGTTATGCGTGCTGAGTTCATGCACAGTGCCGGTTATCACGTGGAGCTTGATGAAATCAGTTCTCCTAAGATAACACCTAAAAATTTGTGTATTTCATGCCGTAAAGTAAAACGGAAAAGCAAGAAAAGGCGTGATTTGGGATATAAGAACTTACGCGATTATTTTGGTGTTAAGCCGGCGATTGAGGTAATGTGTCCGGAAGTTATCCAAGAGTGATTTTAGGATTAGAATTAAATTAATATAAATTTTGATGTAGAGGAGATATTCAGGATATGGCGAAAAAATCCACACGTCAGGTGGGCACACGTGCAATAGCTCATGTGCAGGCTACTTTTAACAATACAAAAGTAGTAATTACGGATTTGCAAGGTGAAGTTGTTTGCTGGGAAAGCGCTGGAACATGTGGGTTTTCCGGTTCAAGAAAGAGTACCCCTTTTGCCGCTCAAAGAGCAGGTGAACGTGCTGCTATGACAGCTAAGAATATGGGAGTCAGGGAGCTTGAAGTAAAAGTTAAAGGGCCGGGGGCGGGACGCGAATCAGCGATTGGTGCACTGGAAAGTTCCGGTCTGATTGTACATTCTATTGAAGAAACTACTCCTTTGCCGCATAATGGCTGTCGACCCCGTAAACGCAGAAGGGTGTAAATGATAATTATTCAGGTTTTTTAATTTCAGGGAAATAGGAAGAAATGGCCAGATATACAGGTTCAAAATGTAAATTATGCAGGCGTGACGGTTCCAAGTTGTTTTTGAAAGGAACACGGTGTCAGACGGCTAAATGTCCGGTGGAAAAGAAGTCAAGACCACCAGGTATGCATGGTTTCAGTCGTGGGCGCCCTTCACCCTATCAGGTTCGCTTAAGAGCTACTCAAAAGGTTAAGAGATATTACGGTGTTTTTGAAAAACAGTTTCGGCGTACCTTTGACATGGCTACCAGAAAGAAAGGCAATACCGGTGAAAATTTGTTAACTTTACTGGAAAGCCGTCTAGATTGTGTTGTTAGGTCTGTTGGTTTTGCTTCTTCTATTGCGGAAGCCCGCCAGTTGATTAATCATGGTCATTTTCATGTCAACGGGCGTAAGATGGATATTCCCTCGTATATTGTTCAGGAAGGGGATGTTATACGCCCAAAACCACAGGATAAAACTTTGGAAATAGTCAGAACTCAGCGGGAAGCCCTTGGGCATCCAACAACAGCTTGGCTCGAAGTCAATGACTCCGACTTGAGTGTCAGAGTTATGAGAGAACCCGTGGGTGAAGATGTAAGCGTGGATGTTGATCATGGATTAGTTGTCGAGTTCTGTTCTCGCTAAGTTTTCTGTTGCTGTTTATTATTGATTGTTTTTTAATATTTAAGCAGCAGTTAAGCAAAATGGTTAGATATGGTGAGTTGTTTTTGTTGCCAAATAAATGGAGGCTTTAGATGTCGGTAAGATATAGATGGCGTGGTCTTGAACTGCCTGTTCAGGTGAAAGTAAATCAGGATAATTACAGCAAAAAATACGGTGAAT
>PUNP01000488.1 GCA_003551785.1 Candidatus Brocadiaceae bacterium
TGTACTCTTTGTATCTCTTGATTTCCCCCTGGTTCTGAGAGAGTATCTCACCGAGCCGTTCAAGCGAGGTGTGAATTTCCCTGCGCTTCTGTGTCAATTGCCCTCGAATGTGCTTTCTTTCCTCAAGCCTTTCGGCAAGATCCGGCACCAGTCTGTCGAGCAGGTCACGCTGGCGATGCGGCTCGCGGCCCAGGGTTTCTATTTCGCTCCACCCGAAAAGCCTCAGCGGATATTCACCGCTGGCCTCGACATCTGCTACCTGTTTATCCTCGTTATCTTCGGTGTAAACTCGGGTGCTGTAATCCTGCTTTGGGTCGTACGTGGCCTCCAGGATGTTTCTCTCCCCATTCTCAAGACAATAGATAACTCGGATGACGCAGTTCGACAAAGTAGCTTCCTGCAGACTGCGTGCCTTATTGGCAAGATCCGCTCCCGTGTCTTCTATCTGATTAAGAGTCCTGTTATAGCCAAATGCAAAACGCAGTGCTTCTATTATGGCTGACTTGCCCGACCCGCGCGGCCCAATCAAGCAATTGAGATTGTCAGAAAAGGCAACCCGTAGATGTTTGAAAAACCCTTCTTCGCCGCCGGACTGTATTTCCATACCAAGGATGCGAGGAGAAGGAACTTCGGGCAACTCCACAGGAAACCTGACCCGCGTATCTGGAAAACGGAGTGCCTGCTCGAGTCCTTTGAAGGAAACGTCAGTCATCTTTATGAAGGTGACCTTCCTGCTCGTACGCAACTCATCCAGCGAGTGAGCGTCGCTTGTGAGTAAGGCCGGTATGCTCAGGGTCCTTTCATGGACTTTACTGATCCAGCGGTAGTGGGTCTTGTCATCTGGAGAGATTACTTCCAAAGCATCCACTTCGGCATCAAAGACCCAGTCCTTGAACGCTTCTGAAACCCTGGCCTCTTCTTCTTCGGTAGGCTCTGCTCCAGGTGTGTACAAAGTGATAGCATCTCTACCGAGCTGTCTGAAAGCCCTTCGCACCCCTCGGTTTCGATCAACGTGTGCGGCTGAACACAATCCACCGCAGTCATGAACTTGCTTAACAAAGCTTTTCAGATCCGTGCCACTGATTTCCTCTAGTCCCGTGCGGTCATCTTCTCCGACCATTGAACCTGGGAGAATCTTCGATATTCGATCCACAGAGTATGTCTCGGGAAAAATAGCGATGAGATGGAGACGGAACTCATTCCACGGAGGGTCAGGGCGGAAACTGACCTCCATGCCTGGCAACACGCACAGATTGCTCAAAGAATTTGATTGGGCGATTTGGCAAGCCAAACCACATTTCATGTGGTCCGTAATGGCCAACATGTTTAAATTAAGATCTTTCAGAACATGGGGATACTCAGACCTATCTTTTCCCCTGTAATCATGGCTGTCTGGAGAGTGAGAATGTAACGCGACTTTTCGAAACAGAGCAACATTGGTTCTCTTGGCAGTTAAATCGTTAATTAAGTCAGAATACTCACTCATTACGGTCCTCCGTTACATTCCCTACATTTATGCTGCCAGCAGTTTCTTTTCATACCGAAAACGGTTCAAATATTAAGAAACCTCAAGATTTTTATAGAATCAGTTTAACCAAGAACTAAAAGCATAGCAAAGACTGCAAATTATAATCGGGAGCTTATATTGTCGCTGAAAGGTAAAAATAGTTTTATCGTTTCACGAAAAAGGTTGTCTACGGTGTTCTTTATATTTCCCTTAAATCTTCTACCAGGGACGGCAGGTCAGACTTAACTATTTCCCACAAAATATCCAGATCGACAGCATCATAACCGTGGATCAAACGATTTCTGAGCCCGATTATTTCCGGCCACGGGATATGGGGATGTTTTTCCCGGGTTCCTTGCGATACTTTTGTGGCCGCCTCGCCGACAATTTCTACCAACCGGGTCAGAGCTAATTCGAGAGTCCTGTCTTTGTCGAGGTCCTTCCGTTTTTTGTCCTTAACCAATTCGATAGCTTCAATGGAATGATTAAGCATGTGCTTCAGCCGGACTCTATCATTATGCCGAGTCATAGATCACCTCCGCTTCTCTGCGAACGGTTTCTCTAAAATCCCGGCTGATGAACCCGGGAGTGTTAAGATCCACTTTGCGCCCCAGCATTTCCGATAGTTCCCGTTCCATCCGGAAAAAATCCAGCCCCACATGCGTTCCAGGTTCAAACTCTACAAGCACGTCAATATCACTGTCGCCAGCAAAATCCTCCCGCAGTGCCGATCCAAACATTGCCAGTTTCCTGATCCGATTTTTCCGGCAGAACTCAGCCACCTTTTCACGGGGTACTTCAAGTTTTAATGCCATCGTACAGTCCCTCAAAATATAATCTTTCTTACTTTTTTATACTAACGATTTTTGGTTATGTTGTGCTACTCGACTCGGCCACTTAACATTTTGACCATTAAAAGGGCCGGTATCAGTGGGAACGATCCCACGCCCAGAACTCATAAATAATTCTTGGAATTCCGGCTTCGCCGGCAATGTCAGTTATCAAGGAATGAAGCTCTTTGTATAGGTCCAGTTTTTTTACAAAACCCTGTCCCGGATCCCGCGGAGTAGGCGGATTTCCCGCCCATATGCTTTGCAGAGGCAGTAGAGTATAGCGATCCCAGGGAACGTGCAGCCATGTCTTCACATCGGGATTATGACTGTGATCGGAGTATGCAGAATGCTTCAGGATGAGGTTCGTTATTTTCAAGGCAATGCCCATGTTCATGTAAGTAGGCTGTCCGTTATTCTTTTTATCACCCCAGTCCTGGACGAGCGATTCAGCGACACCATAGGCAAAATCATCGAACTCATCCTGGTTCTTTTTCGCATCCATTTTCTTTAGTAGTTGGTTCGCCTTTTCATACCAGCGCCACCCCCTAAAACGCCGCTTTGGTGATTCATAGTGAAATGCCCGGGCGATGCTGGACCCGAAAGCAAAATCAAGGATTTCTGCCGGCGATTTTCCGTCAAGGTACTTCCGTTTATAAGCTACAACAACCGGATTGGCATCAAAAGAATTTAATGCTATGATCAGTTCGTGACGCTCAAAAAGAGTATTTTTCACCTTGGTTTCTTTTTTTACAGCACGTGTAGCAGTGCCCTTGGGTAAATTCCCTTGCTTTTTCCTTGTCTTAAATCTTTTGTTAAAGTGCAGTTCCCGCTTAACTGTTTCATCCGTAATGGCAATAATCAAACTGTTTATCTCGGAAACCTTATTGTTAAAGGCTCTTCCGCTACTTATCCCCGTCAAGTCAATAGCTATAGGGTCTTCAAACTGATCATCCGTATGAAGTGTGGCAGCGAGGGTTTGCTGCGGAATTATTAGCGCATTGTGTTCCATTAACCTGAGCCACTGCTCAGCATTATTCAGGACATGGTTGATTACAAAAAAGTCTCCAGCATTCATATTCAACATCATGAAACAACGAGTGTAACCCTGTTTTCGAAACGGAGTCCACAGCTTATGTTCTTCCATTTTGGTGATACGGTATTCAGCCGAATGGTTGCCTATTGAGAATTCTTTTGTCCCCGAATATTCTGTGCCAGGGTCATTGATAATGTGCTCAATCAGTTTGCGGATAGCCGTCCGCTTCGAGTTTTGCGTTGACGAATGCATTTCTTTTCCCCTGTTGCTTTTGATTTGCCAGCATTCCTTTTATTATATTGACTCCGCAGCCATCAAAAAATGTCAAGGATGTCCCATTTATTCTGCCAGATTTTCAGATGTTCTTCTTTGACAGCATGGTGTTCGGAAGAATCATTTCTGGCGCGATGACCGCCGTGTTGATTCAAGTATTTTTGGTGTTCCTCATAAATATTATTGCGCATCCACCAATCAGGAACTATCCAGTACCGGGGGACACCGCCTATATCAACAAAAATCCAGAAGTTCTTTACATCCTTCAGCTTTATTGGGTGTTCAGCGCGTTTTGCTTCCTTTATACTTGAATGCCAGTTGCCTTTTCTTTTTGTCTTTACTCTGATCACGACTGTCCGAGTACCATCGGAATTGGTAGCATGCAAATAGACCTTCCGTGTTGCGCCTACCCTCACGGAAGCAGCTCCTCTTTCCAGTAGCTCGAATCTGATCTTACGTTGTCCCTCTAAACTTACCTCTTGATTTTTCATTGTATTTCTATTTGCTTGCTAACCTAAATCACTCTTCACTCAGACTTTTCATTACCCCTTGCCTAGTTTTTGAAAACACTTTACTGGCCAATGATTATGTTTTTATTAAGGCTCTTCTATATCAATTGCTATTGGGGGGGCGTGTTTAAAGCTTCGATTACTTAGTACTGCGCCTCCTATAAACGTTTTCTGCTGACCTCTTTGAATCAGAGCGGACACAGTATATGTGTCACATACATGAACTCCAAGAAAAGAGTTATATTCAACGAGTAAATTTTTTTCTAAATCAGCATGGGGGCCTAAAAGGGTTAACTTAACGGATTGATTGGGGGCAACTATCTTCTTTCTTTCATACTGATTTGGTATTTCAGGCCACTGTGCATAAAAA
>PUNP01000582.1 GCA_003551785.1 Candidatus Brocadiaceae bacterium
ACATCTTTGTTGATGATGTGCGCACTGCTCGGGATATCGGGGGGTGGTTTGGGTTGGATTCGAAAAACCGACCTCAACGGTTCCGCTCTCCCAAAATCCCTCAAGCACGCACGCCGCAGTATGATTTTTTCCGCGGTCTGTGCTGCTGCCGGACTCTGGACAAGCGCCTTTTCAACCTCCGTCATGCTTATAATGGCCGGGCTATGCGTTCTGGTAGTGAATGCCTTTCTCAGCCGCAAAACATCCACCAATATTGAGTTCCGTGCCGAACTCTGGAAGTTATGGGCGCTCTGGGGTGCCGGAACCGCATTAGGATTCTATCTGATTGAATACTTCCCATTGGATATGGGAATGCGACTTGAAGTGAACCATCCGTTGTACAGCCTCGCGTGGCTCGGAGGGGGTTGGATTATCTCCGAAGTTGGGCGTTGGCAGTCTCATTCAAAACATGAAGATATCCCCTTCCCCCTGCGTAAAGTCCTATGGCCGTCACTGGCCATGGTGATCCTGCCCGCTTTCATACTAATCGGAAAGGAAAATTTTTATATCCCCTTCGATAGTTTCGTATACCGCATTCATCAGGATATCCTTCAATTTAACTCGATAATCCGGCTAAAACAAGCCCAGGATGCAACCTGGACGGAGGTTTTATCATGGTTCGCCGGCTGGCATATACTCATAATCCCTTTGGCTGGCGCTCTGCTGTTGAGTCGCAAGACCGAAAGAGGGACAAAAGGTATAATACTTTTTCTCTGTATTCTCATATTTCTGATGACGGGAATGCAGATTTATCAGTGGCGCTGGTTATCGATGGTCGGCCCCCTCTATGTCTGCCTGAGTGGGGTCACAATTCCGCAGTTCTGGAAAAATCTCCCCAAAAAATACACAATACGCCTTACTGCCGCATTTATTGCACTCATATGGGTAGTAATACTGCTCAGATCAGCCTTTCACGACAATTTATACCTGCCATGGTGGCAGCTAAACCGCCTAAGCCATTCCCAACAAGATGTACTGATGCCCAACCAGGCCGAGACACTGCACTTCCGGATAATAGCCCGCCGGCTCTCTGAAAACGCCGATGAAGAGTCCATTGTTTTGCTTACCCATCACCCCGCATGTTCCCTGGCACTTTCAGCCCTCGGTGGATTTCGGGTTGTAGATACACTTTTTTGGGAGAATGTGGAAGGGATGAAAGCTGCTGCAAAGATATTCACAGCCCGGAACGATGAACAGGCTTTGGAACTCATCCGTCATCGGGAAGTCACTCATTTGATTATGGCGGAACCTAATTTTATAGAACCGTATTTTAAAGCCCTCGCCCCCGAAAAAACAGACAGGAAACTAGATGATAAATTGTTCGGACAACGTGTACGAAAAAAAACCGATATACCGCCTTGGCTGAGCCCGGTTCCATTTGAACCGGACATACATTTGAAAGCGACCTTTGACAACATCAAAATTTACAAGGTTCTTCCTCACCCTTTTCCCGAGCCACAACATCCAGTGAACAAAGATTCCTGATGAATGTACGAACCAAGAACTCCTTAGCCCGCTTTTCCCACATTCGGACTTGTTTCTTTGGGGCAATATGTGTAAACTGTATATTTATCAGCGAGGCAGCAGGTTACTCACAATTGAAAGAACCCGGAGAGTTTATGTGTAAAGTTTTAGGGATATCTGCATTATACCACGATTCGGCAGCAGCGATCCTGGGGAACGGAAGAATCATTGCCGCCGCTCAGGAAGAGAGATTTACGAGAAAGAAACATACTTCGGAGTTTCCCCGTAACGCCATTGCTTACTGTTTGGAATATTCGGGATTTAGCCTTGACGAATTGGACGCAGTAGTGTTTTATGACAAACCATTTTTAAAATTTGAACGTCTCCTGGAAACCTATTATGCTTTTGCTCCACGGAGCCTGCTCCAGTTCCTCCAGGCCATGCCCGTATGGCTGCGTGAAAAGCTCTTTATTAAAAAAATTATTCGCGATAAATTAAATGAAATCGAGCCCCTCAAGCACAAGAATTTACGTCTTCTATTCCCCGAACATCACCTTTCTCATGCAGCCAGCGCTTTTTTCCCTTCACCTTTTGAAGAATCCGCGGTTTTGACCATTGACGGGGTCGGCGAATGGGCGACATCATCGATTAGCTTTGGACGCGACAGAGATATCGTGATGATGAAAGAAATGAAATTTCCCCATTCCGTCGGTCTCCTTTACTCCGCGTTCACCTACTACCTAGGCTTCAGGGTTAACTCCGGCGAATACAAGCTTATGGGGCTGGCACCTTACGGAAATCCCGACGCCCCGCAGACCCAAGACTTTATCCGTTTGATTAAAACACATATGGTCTCAGTAAAAAACGACGGCTCAATATGGCTGAATCCTGATTACTTCGCATATTGCAGCGGTTTGAAAATGGTCAGAGAACGCAAATGGAGGGAATTATTCGGTTTCACCCGCTTAAAAACCTTTAAAGACATAAAGCAGAAACACTGTAATCTTGCGTACGCTATACAGCAAATAACCGAAGAGATCGTTGTTAAGATGGCTATAGAAGCCAGGCGGGTAACCGGCTCGGAATATCTGTGCATGGCCGGGGGAGTGGCTCTGAACTGCGTGGCCAACGGCAGAATTGTGCGCGAGAAAATATTTAAAGACGTCTTTATCCAGCCCGCCGCAGGCGATGCAGGCGGCGCATTGGGAGCAGCACTGGTCGGCCATCATATGTATTTCGACCAACCGCGCACCGCTCATTCCGCAGGTGATGCCATGCAGGGGAGTTATCTTGGGCCTTATTTTTCCGATAAAGAAACCATTAGAGTCTTTCGAAAAAACAAAGCAAATTTCAGCAAGATTCAGCCTTTCACTGAATTATGTGAAAAGGTCGCCGACCTCATAGATCGCGGGCATGTGATAGGGTGGTTTCAAGATCGCATGGAATTCGGCCCGAGGGCACTGGGCAACCGGAGTATACTGGCGGATGCCCGCAGCAGGGACATGCAGCAGACACTCAACCTAAAAGTCAAATACCGCGAAAACTTCCGGCCCTTCGCCCCATCCGTTCTGGAGGAATGCCTGCATGAATTCTTCGAACTCGACAGACCTTCCCCTTACATGCTCCTCACCGGGTATATTCACACCGACAGGCGGCGTGAATTGCCGCGGAACTTTCAAGAACTAAGCGTTCAGGAAAAAATCAAATTCCCGAAATCGGATATCCCCGCCGTGACACACATTGATTTTTCCTCCCGCATTCAAACCGTTCATAAACATACAAATCCCCGCTTCTGGCAGCTTCTCAATACCTTCCGGAAAAAAACAGGATATGGAATAATCCTGAACACAAGCTTCAACGTCAGAGGGGAGCCGATCGTCTGCACACCGCAAGAGGCTTACGAATGCTTCATGAAGACCGGCATGGATTATGTGGTAATAAATGACTACCTTGTTAGTAAACCCGCAACGAACCAAGCTTGATTCAGCATACATGGGTGCCGAAGCTGTCGTTTGTTGACGTGAACGCGGGTATTTTGCTCGAATGCCGCAGATATGCCCTGCTCTACCAGATTTTTTCAAGAGAACTCTTATTGAACTCCTTGTCCCTCACTTCGAACGTGCTATCGTCCTTATCCTTCAGATTCAGCGTGTCTCCGGTAAAGAAACGATGCAGTACCGACACCGGAAAGAGTATAATGAAATAGATCAGACATAAAAGGATATTGGGTATGATCAAGCTCAGCAATGCACTAAATTTCATCCATAAAAAATCGACCTTTGCGGCGATAAAAGGTGAGAAAGCGCCGGAGACAGCTATCAACAGGGAAAAAATGATCGACCAGGTCCAGCCAGTGAGAAAATAAACGCCCGTCAAACCGGCGGAAATCGTCATCGAGGTTCTCACCGGACATATTTTCCTGCATTGCAGCATACTTTCACCTTAGTATCTTAATTGTAATTTTCTTGCTTTTTTGGCAAAAAGAAGGGCTAAAAAACCGCATATACAAACGGGGCTGCAGGACTTCCGGCGCTCAGTACAATCAGAATACCCAGCAACAGCAGAGCAATGATGACAGGGACCAGCCAGAAATTTTTTCGCTCGATAATAAACAGACTGAGGTCCTTAAGGAATTCCATTGCCGCTCACCTCCCCACCCCTCTTATCAATAATATCCCGTATCATTTCGTTCAATTGTTCTACGAGAGTCGAGGCGATAATCTTGTTTCCAATGTCTCCAAAATGGCAGTCATCAAGAAAAAGCTCTTCCCTGCCCTCGAAGAGGCTATGGTGAGATATGAACGTAAATGACATGTCCTCGGCCATCTCAGAAAGCCCTTCCTTCAAAACTCCCGGCATTTCACCGTAGGAGGGCTTGAAATCGTCATGCAGGGGGTTGAGAGGCTGAAAAACAAACACGTACTCACAATCCAGACCGTCCAGATAACGCGCTACAACCTCCACGTTTTTCAGGGTTTTACGTGGAAAATCAGATGATCGGTCGTA
>PUNP01000252.1 GCA_003551785.1 Candidatus Brocadiaceae bacterium
CAGCATCCTCATCACTGATACGGCCCAGGTGGCGCAGGATTATCAGCTTATATTCAGATGCCCCATCTATTTCCAGTAAATCCAACATCATACTGCTCATTTCAGTATCTCGTTCATTACTGCCCAGCAAACTTAACATTTTGTTTAACATCTCAACGTTGTCAAACTCAGCATCGTCCTGGGTTGGAAAACCGTTATTCGGGATTTCTTCAGCGTCATCCAGGGCGTTTTCGTCGTTTATTTGATCCGTCCTTTCAGCAGAGCCGATAATATCGGCAGCCGCTTTCAGTAAGATTTCATTGGGCACCTGGGCACCACCTTTCCGCAGGTGATTTGCCGCCTTGAGTCTCACAAGCAAACTGCCCCCTTCGTTCACTATCTTGGTAAGAAATTCTACTTTTCGGGGGACTTCAATAGCTTTTCCCCCCCAGTAATCAAGTATATAGTCAAGTTTTTGAGTAGTTATTAAATCAGCTTTATCCATTGCCGGCTGCAAGGTTTCAGCGGAACCTATCAATGCAAGTCCCATGACGGCGGCGGCATTATTATCGGAAGCATAAGTATACAGTGTGTTTTCAGCATTACGGCTGTTAATATAGGCAAGTGCAGCGCCAGCCTCGACAGTGCTTTTATCACCGGACGCCAATAGCCTGTCGAGCGATGGGATAAGCGGATCACAATGATCTACATTTAGCTCCCGGATTACATCTAAAGGTACATCGGAAGATTTATCAATAATTAAACCGAGCAAATGCGAGGCTGTTTTATTATTAAAATGCGGAGTGCGAGTGGCAATTTTACTTAAAAATTCTTCACATTCAAGCGCATTGATCGTCATGTACAGCGCGAATAATGCGCCTGGGCCTTTTAATTCGCATAATGAAGTAATAAAAGCCTGCCGCTCTTTTTCTGAGGAATCTTGCAGGATGTATTCAAGTTCCAGCAAGTCATCGAGACTGCCGGCGGTGATAGCCGCTGCTAACGCAGCACCGTGCAGTTCCGGTTCAACAAGCAGGGTCAAGCAATACTCGAGTGCCTGTGGTGTGCCGATTTCACCGAGCGTCAGGAAAGAACTGCGACGCAAATCGGTAGTCGCGTCTGAATCCGAGATATAGCCAAGTAAAGCGACGACATCGGGGCTGGGTATATAGCGAAGTTGGCGGACAGCGGCGGATTTTCGTGCATCTGATAAGTGTGGTAAAATATTCATTAAATCATCGTTAGTTATATGAGTAGAAATTATGGGCAGCATTTCGGCAAGGATATCGTAATTATCCCGGTAATATTCTACAATAGTTTTCCCGAATGTTTCAGCAATTTCGACTCTGTGAACTTGCCACATCAGGTGCGATCCGCCCATGGCATTATATGCCTGGGCCTTAGGATCGGCTGCAAGAGAGGTAAAAGGAATTTCGCGAATATTCCCCACCGCATTGAATTTTTTCATCACTTGAGAAGCCATAGGCTGTATTTCGTCAAACACCCAGAGTTGGGAAAAATTTCCGCCCGGCAGATCACCTTGCGCTTCCTTTAGCCAGGAGAGAAAAAGCGTATCATCAAAATAACCAATGAGTTTTTGACCGGTCAATTCTACTGCATAATCCCCGCTGATCAACGAGCAGATATCCGACAACACCGGATTCTCAGCCGCAATTAACTCATAAAACAAATCCATAGGATAGCCGGCTTCATCTTCCACCCGTCCTAATGTACGCCGATGACCGTCTTCTTGAAGAATGCCGGCGGATAAACGGCCCCATTTACCGTCAAACTGGGGGGTGAGAACCGCGGGATTCTCGCTATCGCCAAAAACAGTCATCTCTTGCTCCCTCGTGGCAATAGGCTCTTTTTCCACCTGTTCCTCATCTTCAACTTCCTCATTGCTGCGTGAAGGTGAAATGTCCTCGACTTGGAAATCTATGCGCAGTCGCCCAACAATTTCATAATCCCTCCTGACTCTTGAAACCATCAGTTCCTTTCCGTCAACGGCATTCAGCGAGCTTTTGCCGATGACTATACTTTCCAAATTGCCTTCATCAATAATAAATTGGGCACTTGAGCCGTTTACATCCATTTTGAACCCACCTTGAATACGCTCAATTGCAATCTCATCGCTGTCCGCCCCGTTTTCTAAAAATGATTCCTGGTATCTTTCCCATTTTTTAAAAGCTTCGATGAATGGATTGACAGCCCCCATTTCAATTTTAGGAAGAGCTTCTGTTGATATCAGATTAATATCATATATCATTCCCGGCAATACGGGAAGTTCATGTATAAAGCCGGTATCCGTTTCACCTGTACGGGTATGGACTCCTACAGTAAACGTCAATGTATCGTCACTCGTATTAACGGAAAGCTCTTCAAATTGGCCTAATGTTTTACCTTCGTTCTTAAAGCCCACATCTAAATCATCCCCCTCAAGCAGATTATTCCTGATTGTAATTTGATTTTCGGCAACCTCCTCAAGATTACCCTGGATTTCGTCATGCGGCAGCATTTTTAATATTAAATCTTTAAATTTCATATTATCCGGATCAAGCAAATAGGCTTGATGTGTTGAGAGTAAAGCCTCTTCCAATAAACCATTTTCATAGGCCCATGCACCGATTTCGCCCCAACTTTCCGCCAGTTCCTCTGGACCGAAAGAACCTGATTTTTCATGTAAATCCATAATTTTTCCCAGAAAACGGGTAATTTCCTGCATGTGTTCGATTTCTACGTCATCCTCTGGATGGATAATTTTTTCTGTTTCTTCTTCGTCGTCTGGTTCATCAGGCAATTCAGTCGTTGTTTCAACTTCGGGAACTTCTTCAGGGGTTTCTTCAGCGACCTGTGGTTCCCGCGGTTTATCCTCGGGGCGGGGTTCTTCTTCACCATTGCCCAAAAAGAGTAAACTGACTAAAAGTAATATCAATAAAAGAATAACACCACCGCCTGCTAACATAAGGGCCAACGCTTTTTTAGGTGAAGGAACGGAAGCGCTGCCCAGGCTGTTGCCGCAATCTGTGCATATGACGGCACCAGTTTCAACTTGAGCACCACAGGCAGGACAGGCATTTGGGCTGCGTGACGGGTCAGAATCACCATTAACCACGGTGCTGTCAGTTTCGGGGACTTGAATAGGTTTAGAGCATTTCGGGCACTTAATTTTTTTTCCCGCAACATGATCGGGAACTTTTAAGGATACCTTACAATCTTTATTTGGACATTGAAATTTCATCTCTTCACCTCATTAATGATAACCCATTTTCTTTTTATAGAGCATGTAAAGGACTAAAACAGCGGCTGACGCCATAACTATACCTGATATGCCTTCACCGCACCGGGGCTGATGAGGCTGCGTATTATCCAGCGCAAAAGGCAATTTTTCTTCAGGTGCATCGGGGACAAAAAATTGAGAAGCGGCTTCCCCCAGGTATCGAAAACTGTCGATGAGTTCCATAAAATCATCTTCTAATCTTTCATACCACTCTTTATGTGCAAAAGCCTGTATTTGGTAGACAATGACATCCTGCTCGGGAGGCCGGATCAAAATATTGGCCATAATAACCCTGAGCGTCTGTTCGTGGCTCGGGTCGCGAAACTCATAATGTGCGGTGTAAACCACGCCCCCGGGTTCAGTTCTGGTACGGGAGCTGAGTAATTCACCAGAACCGCGCATTTTTTCAAGCAGAGTCTCTTCTTGTTTCGACATGTAGTCCGTTAAATCGTCTTTACCACGAAGCAGGAACCTTTGGGATTTGCGTTCAATGCTCACGCCGGTCGAGGGAGCGTCTTTGTTCTGCAGTACTAAAAGCAAACTTTCCGGAATACCACCACCGGGCACGCATCCTCCAGGTTGACTGCCATGCTGCTTTTGCAGCTGGGATGGTGTCTTATAGTTCCAATACGGTGCGGGGATCAGTACAGTGTAATCGTTAACCTTGTCTTCGATATATGTATCTCCATTTTTCACAACCGCCACCGGTCCAACCACATGTTCTTCAGCGATCGAAAAAGCATAGAGGTCGTTTGCACGGCACAACAGAATTGTTGACATTAATATGAGCAGGGGAAATATCTTAAATTTTTTAGCAATAAACATTCAGTTATCTATCCCGGTAACAGTAGATTTCAACTTCCCATCTTTGAGGAAAGTGTCAATAATATCCCCCTTTTGAACTTTTTCAGCACTCATGAGCGCTTTCCCGTCCGGCCCTAAAGTGATGCTGTATCCTCTGAAAAGCACTTTTTTGGGGCTAAGGGCTTCGAGCCGCGCTTTCAGCGACTCTGTTTTTTGACGGTTATTATCGATATTTTTTTCAATGCCTGCACCCAGCTTCTGCAGCAGTTCATCAGCTAATTGCGCTTTATCCTGCACGAGCGATTCGGGATGCCGCATTACGTGACGGTTTATCATATCATCAAGCTTCCGTTTACCGCTCTCTACCCGTCCAAATAGAGCCTGACCGAGTCTTTTACCAAGGTGAAGCAATTCAGCTTCCATATCCGTTTTATTGGGTACG
>PUNP01000911.1 GCA_003551785.1 Candidatus Brocadiaceae bacterium
ACCAGCAAGAGGAAATTCAAATGCATTTATATATGATAAGACACGGTCAGAAAACAATCGGCAGCCGACCAAATGAAAAACCGGATTGGCAGCTTACTGAGCTCGGCCGTCGACAGGCCGAACATGTGGCCGAAGCATTTCGGGATATTAATATAGATACACTTATCTCCAGTCCGCTGCTGCGGGCATTGCAGACCGCAGCCCCGCTGGCACTAATGAAGGGGATGAAGATACATGTCTGGCGCGACCTTGTCGAAAGCTATAACGGAGAGCGGTACATCGGACCTGCCCCTGCAAAATTGAGAAAGAGCTATCCGATTGGAATCTTTGATCCGGAAGAGCCTGATGGGTGGACATATGCAGGCGGGGAAACGGAAGAAGATGTCGTGCACCGGGCCGACAAGACAGTCCGCCGCCTGTGCAAAGAAAGCTACTCGCATCAAACGGTCGTTATGATAGCCCACCGTGGGTTCAACCAGAAATTTTTTAACCGGCTTTTTGGCAGTTCCTTTGCCGTTTTTGAACAACTGAATGGGTGCATAAATCATATTGAGTTGCGCGAGGAGGCCGCCATGGTGAACCGTATCAACGATACGAGACATATCCCGGCGGGGGAACTAACCGAAAATTGAAGCCAAACTTTACTGGGAACGCGTGAAATAAGCGGGCTAAACCGGAGGGAGGAATTCCGCAATGAATATATTTGTATTGACAGACCTTCACATCCGATACGAGGCCGACGGGAATCCAACTGCAAAAAGGGCAACCCAAAACATACATGGTTATACAAGGTGCTTCTGGAAGGCTTCAGAACGCCTGGACCGTTTCGTTAAGGCAACTGCGCAACATCAACCTGACCTGGTCCTGGGCCTGGGCGATTTTGTCGGAGAATGCCATACGGCCAACTGGTACACCTTTCTTCACGGAACCGACGGCAAAGAAGGGTGGAACGATATCCAATCCGTCAAGGAACTCACTATCGGCAATCACGAATTAAATGACGGCAGTTACGCCGATGTTGTTGCCGCAATTGGTTATGAACAAAGGCCCGTAGTCGCAGGAAGCCGATTCAACCGGTCTTTTCCCGTGATAGCAGACAGCATGGCGGCCCGGATTCTTATGGTTGATACCAATATTGGGGCTGAAGGTCACCTCTCTACGGACACTGGGTTTCTGCAGCCTGATGCATTGGAATGGCTCGAAGGTGAGATGAGAGCATGCCCTGAGGAAATCGTTATTCTGTGCTCCCATCACGGGCCGCAACATTGGAAAACTTCACGCTCCGGTCAAACCGGGCCGACCTTGTTTGACCCCAAAGACGCCGAGGCACTGGCCAGCATCGTGCGGAAAGTGGCAGCCATACGTCCCCGGTTTCGCGTGTATAACCTTTTCGGCCATGTCCACGGGGTCGAAAAAGAATGGTATACCGCCGGGCTTTCCGTGCCGTCTCGGCACGCACTTACCACTTCTCTCACGGGTATTTGTCCCCGTCATATGGTGGACTTTAAATCGGACTCTTTGCCAGTCGTCAAGCTGTACCAACACACGGATACAAGCAACGGTAACGGTTTTGAAGTCGAGCTGCTTGCGATTTAGGCGCGTGATTTGTAATTTATTTGCGGTCTATTGCTACTGGGGTCGTACCGCTAACTATTGGCACTATTGGGGTCGGACCGAGACAACCTATTGATAATGTTGGCGTAATGTCTTTTTTTAATAAGCCGTTACCCGGCCCGACCCCAGCCATAAAACCGTAAGTCCTCAGCGAACCACGTTTCCCGCAACGGCAAACGACAGTTTCAGCGCACGTGCACGTAAAATTAGACGCCAGCCTGCTGCAGGCAGGTGGTTCACTGAGGACTTACACAAAATCAGTACCCGGGCCGGCGGGAGTCAACACTCCGGCCAGCGCCCTTTTAATGGCCGATCGCCTCCTCGTTTTAAGGTTCAGGCAGCTCAAAAAGTGAATTTTGTTTAAGGTCTCAAAATCAGTTTTTCTCATCCTGTTGCTCGGATTGTTGTCTTTTCGAGCTGCAATTCCGGAAGAATAATTTTTATCTCCTTTTCCGAATTTTTCTTTTTCCAGAAAACAACGAAGTTGACCCGTGCCCGTGCGGGTACATAACCGTCTTCCCTTAATTTATCCAGCCGGTCAAGAAAGCTGTTGGAAGGTGTTGAAATCCTGTTTCCGCCTTTTGTAAGAAAATACCCGTCGCTGTAATATAAAGCATCCCCGCTCTGTAAGCGTTTAAGTACATGCTGGCGCCGGAAAAAATAATCCAGTCTTACGTCACGATGGCCAAGGTGCAACGTCAATTTTTCCGGCGATTCATATCGGGTTTCATCCTCTATTCGGTTCAGATTTTCCGTCCGGATGTGGTTCAGATACGTTCCGTTCAGGTGGATTGTCAAATTTTTTTTAGCACGTGTCATTGCCACATACAGCAGGCGTTTCTTCTCTTCAGTGTTCATTCTGTAATCATCGAGCAAAAGATAAACATTATCATATTCCTTGCCTTTTGCCTTATGTATAGTTGATACCAAAATGGTTTCCCTGGGCTCCGGATAAAAATCCTCGAGTCCGGATTCTTTAAGAAACACCTCAAAATCGGTTTTATATTTTTGGCTCGGGGATACAGCCTCAAAATCGCGAATAATATTTCTGCAAATGTCGAAAACTCCACTTCTGCCAAATACGGCTTTCAGTTTCCTTTTGGCCGCGTTCCATGTGTCGTCGCTGATGGCCGGACTGACGGGTTCATCAATGGATAATTGATCGCAAAAAAACATCATCTCCGCCAAACACCGCAAGTCAAAACCGGTGTTGCTTTGGATCAACTGTGCGGGCAGTCCGTTCTGTTTTAACAGGCCGGTAACCTGTAAGGCTTCGTAGTTGGTTTGCGTTAATACAGCAGTTGTGCCGGCAAGTTCGGAGGTTGCGATATTTTCAGTTAACGGAACCAGCAAATTGCTGCCCGTATGCTTTATGATCCCGATATCGCCGTTTTCACGGTTGTTGGCTACGATTGCATTTTTCTTCAAACGACACCGAATACGAGCTGAAAATTGGTTTGAAAAAGCCACAAGGTTTTTTTTGCTTCGGAAGTTTTCCAGCAATTCGTACCTTGCCGCCCGGTTTTTCTCAATAAACTCCTTCATATACCGGGAGCTTGAATCACGAAATTCAAAGATGTTCTGGTCGTCGTCGCCAACCGCGATGACCCTCATATTCTCATTCTTAGCCATCAAGGCTCGAACAAGAGAAAACACATCACGGTCCATATCCTGTGCCTCGTCGATGACCAGAACGGTCTTTGTTATCCTGCTTGGCTCTACTTCTCCCCCCCTGATTTTTTCGACAGTGGTTTTTAATATCTCTTTAGATTTTTCCACATCGCCGACCCTGCCAAGCAAATCGAAACAATATGAGTGGAAAGTCTTGATTTCGATGAAATTGGCTGTCGTGCCTATGAGCTCGCGCAGGCGTTTTTTAAATTCTGTAGCGGCTGCGCGAGAGAACGTAAGCATTAACAGCTGCTCACATTTGACGTCTTCCATCAGTACCAGCGAGGCCAGTTTGTGAACCAGAACTCGCGTTTTTCCGCTGCCGGGTCCGGCGAGAACGGCTATATGTTGATTCTCACTGTCTTTTATAATGTTGAGCTGAGTGGGGGAGAGTTCGCCGAATAGCCGGCGGAATTTAGTGGGGCTTATGTTCCTGGTAATCTGTTCTTTTTTATCTCCCTTGAAATATTTTCTCAAAAACGAGGTGAAATTCAGCCTGAAGTAATCTTCCACAAACTCCAGGGCCTTTCTGTAATTCTCAATCATTTTCCTGGCATATTCTCCGACAATATGGATCTGCTGCATTTTATTGTCGTAATGGTCGCTAAGATCCCGGTAATCCTCTTTTTTGTACCTTCTCTTTGTATCCTTTTCCAACCTTTCAATAGTCATGGGGTTGTAAAGGACCAGAAAACCGCCTTCGATATTAATTGCTCCGATACGTGACAGATATAACAGGGCCTCCTCAATGTCTTCAAATTCCAGGTTTAATTTAAGCAATGCATTGTTTTCTTCATATGCATCCTTCAATTCTTTTTCTGAAAAAGTTACATGAGTTTCCTCTTTTTTACTATCTTTTCCCAAACGCATACTTTGGGAATAAAGGTGTTCGGCGATAAACCTTGCAAGCTCGTGCCGTTTATCGAGTCGATCCAGAAATTTTTCCTTAGTCGTCGTGGATACCAGCCGGACATGATGTTTGGCGTGTCCGGTAAACTCATGCTTTACCAGTTTTGTTACTTTCCAGTAGTTTAGTATTGTTCGCAGCTTCTCCGGAGTTACGTTCGTGCATCCCTCTTCTTCAGCCTTTTCGTTTAATTCCTTGAGGTTATAGGTGGCTGCTTGCTCATTTATCGCTGAAGCGAAAAATTTTTCTATTTTTTGAAACGTCTCGAAAATCCGCAGGGAACGGTTTCCGCTTTCGCTCGTTTTAATAT
>PUNP01000739.1 GCA_003551785.1 Candidatus Brocadiaceae bacterium
CAATCGCCGTGGGGGCCGCCGACGACGAATCGGCCGGTCGGGTTGATATAGAATTTAATATCATCATTACGGAATTTTTCCGGTACGCACGGCATGATAACTTTCTCTTTGATATCGGCTTTCAGTGTCTCGTTAGTAACTTCAGGGTCGTGCTGTGTGCTGAGCACAACGGTGTCGAGCCTGACGGGTGAACCGTTTTCATATTCAACAGTGACCTGGGCCTTGCTGTCGGGACGCAGATAGGGCAGGGTGCCGTCTTTACGCACCTTCAGCAGTTGAGCCATCAGTTCATGCGACATCTGGATCGGCAGCGGCATAAGCTGCGGGGTATCGTTGCAAGCGAACCCCATCATCATGCCCTGGTCGCCTGCACCGAGGTCTTTGGACTCCCCGGAGTCTTCATCAACGCCCATAGCGATATCTTCCGACTGTTTATCCAGCGCGACGAGTACGGCGCAGGTATCGGCGTCAAATCCCATTTTCGAATCGGTATAGCCGATCTCTCGTATAACGTCACGGGCCAGTTCACGGCAGTTGACTTGTGCTTCGCTGGAAATTTCTCCGGCGATAAGCACCATACCGGTGGTGACCATGGTCTCGCAAGCGACCCTGCTGTTTGGGTCGGCTTCAAGATGTGCGTCCAGAATAGCATCACTGATTTGGTCAGCGACTTTATCCGGATGTCCTACAGATACAGATTCCGAAGTAAGTAATCTTTTTCCTTCGCTCATATACAACTCCTCGATTAATTTATAGGTTCCAGTTAATTCCTATTTTCAGGGCACCATGCTCTGAAAAGGTGACGTATGTTCGTGTGGTCCGTTGGGGGTTCACAATACGCCAAATTGTTTTAGACTGGGCGGTTAACCCGGACATAAATAGTAAGTATTCATTGAATCTCGTTAACTCATCGCCACTGAAATCAAATGAAATGTTCGGGTTAATTCTGCTAAAAAATTGCCACAGAATTCATATGTTTCTATAACTTTAACATAATGAGTAATAATTTGCAAAGGTACATGAAAACTGCCGGAATTCTCAGGCAGGGGAATTCTTCATTGGAGGGGGGAGATCAAAAGCGACTTGATTTCGATCAAATCTTCCCGATGTCCCGAGGGTCTACGATGCACTCCTGTTTTTGAGTTCATCAAAAGCAGCTCCAATTATTGTTCATAAGCCATGTTTCATCAGCCATTCCCTTTCCACAACCCAGCCGGTGTCAGCCAATTTTCAACTCTGCCCAAAATCCAGTCGGATACGAGCGCGAGGATAGCGGCGGGGACGGTCCCGGCAATGAGCAGAGGCATCCTTACCACTCTCAAGCCTCTGAATATAAGCTCTCCCAACCCGCCGGCTCCAATGAGTCCGCAAAGTGTGGCAATGCCTATAGTCCAAACTGCGGCTATTCTTATACCGGCCATAATTACCGGGAGTGCGAGGGGCAGTTCAACTTTGAACAAAACCTGTAAAGGTTTCATACCCATCCCCCTTGCCACTTCTTTTATCGCAGGGTCAACCTGGTTGATACTGGTGTAAGTATTACGCAGGATAGGCAAAAGGGCATACAGAACAAGCGCCAGTAAAGCTGGCGGAAACCCAATGGTGGGTAATTCAAAGACCGCGAACAACAGCACAATAAATGCAATCAAAGCCAGGGCGGGAATGGTCTGTATGACGCCAACCATTCCCATTACAGCCGAGATCACGCGATCCCACGGGCATCGGGTAAGATAGACACCTAACGGCACAGAGATCAGGATAGCAATAACAAGCGAGATGAAAACCAGATAGATGTGCTCGTAAGTCGCATCAAAAATATCGGCCCCGTATCGATCCACAAACGCGGAGACAGCATATAATATCCCCTCCTCCTCTCTGATTTCTTCCAGAGGAACGTCATCTTCAGGCTCTTCGGGGGGAATCACCGCTGTATCTGCATCCTGGGGGATGTCATTCCCGTTGTCCAACGTTGCCGGATGTATTGCGCCGGAGGAGCGCCACGCGTCTGTACTGTACATAGAATCGGCGGTGGCAGGCAGCATTAAAAACATGCTGTAAAGAGCGACAAATGCGATGAGAAGCGGAATTATTTTCTTTTTTGTCATTTTCAAGTGATGATTTTGACGTTTAATGTTCATTGGGATATTAGACGGCCCTTCAACTTTGATGTCTGTGTTTCGTTTATTTATCTGGCGATTCTATCAAATACAGGTCGGCGATATAACCCGCGAATAAAAGATAGATGTGTCTGCACAGCGCTTTGCGCGCCTCACGCAATTTCACATCTTCGACATTCACGAAAACCTGATCGAAAAAATCGTGGACGGGGTCTGAGAATGTATCACAATAAGTATAAGCGGCTTTCTCATAATCACCTTTTTCGATAAGGGACAATACCGTCTTGCTTTCTTTTTCCAGCAGTTCAACAAGATTCATCTCTTCTGGTTCCTGGAGTATTTCCTCCAGTTCGGCATAGCTCAAAGTACCTGAACTTAAGTCCGACTGTATTCTGTAGGTTCTGTCGACGACTTCAACAAGCCCCGGCCACCAGTTTTCACCAGCACAGTTATTCAGCGCTTTCAACCTGCTCCAAAACTGACTGACATTATGGTCAAGCCGTGAAACGGATGCGGGGTTGTCAAAACCTACAGACAATACGGCTTTAACCAGATCATGAGCGTAACCTCTGTTTACAGCATCATGATACAACCTATCTCTGAAGAATGCCAAGGTTTGGCGGATATCCGGTTGAACGCCGTCATTACGGTCTAATTCCTCGCTTTGTTTTACGAGAATTTCCGTGGCGGAATTCAGCAGATCATCCAATTTCAGCTCCGTCCGGTGTTTTTCCAGAATTTTCAGGACGCCTATAGCGTTGCGCCGCATGGCAAACGGGTCCTGGCTGCCGTCGGGGGTATATCCCATTGCGGAACAGCATGTGAGCGTATCGATTTTATCGGCGAGCGACAGCACGAGTCCGACATCCGTTCGGGGCAGTTTTCCTTCTGATGAAGCGGGCAGATAGTGTTCACCAATTCCCTCCGCAACCGGCCGGGGTTGACCTTCATGTAAAGCCAACTCTTTGCCGACTTCACCTTGCAGGATGGGGAACTCGCCGACGAGTCCGGTGAGCAGGTCGGCTTTGCACAAAGAAGCGGCCTCTTCAACATGCGCTGCGGTTTCCGGCGGCAATTCCATCTTATGGGCGATGGCGGCGGCGAGCGCTTTAAGCCGCTCAGTACGCTGATAGTTATTGCCGAGTCCGCCGAGGTAAACGACACCTTTCAGCGCAGAGACCCTTTCAGCGAGGGTTATCTTTCGGTCTTCGTCCCAAAAGAAGCCTGCGTCGGCCAACCTTGCCCTCAGAACGCGCTCATTCCCTTCGCGCACTGTCCCCGCCTGCTCAGCGGTTCTGTTGGAAGTAATGGCGAATCTGTTCACGAGTTTACCGGCGACATCTCGCATAGGGAAGTAGCGCTGATGTTTAGTCATAGCGGCAACCAGCACGGGTTCGGGCACTTCGAGAAATTCCTGATCGAACCGGCCTTCAATGACATAGGGGTACTCAACCAATCCGGCGACTTCGTCGAGCAACTCGTCGCTTATATCCACTTTTACATCATCTGATTCAAGATTTTTGAGTTGTGATTCGATGCTCGTGCGCCGTTTATCGTAGCTTGGGATAACACATTCAGTTTCCAGTTTTTCGCAATAATTTTCAAGCGAAGCGGAGTCCAACGTTATGGAATCCTTATCCGATAAAAAGGGGTGCCCCGCGGTTACATTTTGGGCTTTGAGCCCGGCCAGTCTGACGGGGACAGTGTTATTACCGAAAAGGGCGGTCAAATATCTGATCGGGCGGGCAAACGGGAATTTCATCTCGCTATCTCCGGGGATCGGCCACCGCATGGACTTGGGCGAATTGACAGCGCCTGCGGCGTCATTAAGAATCCCGGGCAGCAGGCTGATCACACCTTTTCCCTCATGCCGTACGGTGGCAAAGACATAGGGGCCTTTATCGGTTTCTTTGACGGAGAGTTCATCAACCTCCACGTTTTGGGAACGTGCGAACCCCATGGCCGCGCCGGTTGGGGAGCCGTTTTTGTCAAAAGCAACATGAGCCGGAGGGCCGGCAACTTCTTCGGTCAGGTTGTCTTGTTTTTCCGGCAGACCACCCGCCCACAGAGTGAGACGTCGGGGTGTGCCGAGTGTTTTAAATTCTTTTGCAGCAACTCTGTTGTCTTTCAGCTGAGTATCAACAGCATCGGCGAGCTGCTGGAGAGCCGGGCGTATATAGCCGGCGGGCATCTCTTCAACTCCGATTTCGAAAAGCAAATCACTCATAGTATCAATAATCCTGCGGGTTAAAATTCACATCGGCATACCGGTGACAGTTCCCTGGAAGACCAATTTTCCGTCAACGACACCCTGGCAGTCAAAAACCGCCCTCCGGCGCCCGATTTCGAGTTTTTTGGCGATGACGATGAACCGGTCACC
>PUNP01000836.1 GCA_003551785.1 Candidatus Brocadiaceae bacterium
ATCTATGCGACTGCGGGATCCCTGCCGCTGGTCTTTGAAGGCCCCCATGGTTTGGGGACGTGTCCGTTTACCCATAAAGAGATTCTTGATATCTATCTGACAACATTTGAGACTGTCCTGAAGGCCGTTCATGAAATTCCGGTGGATGTGCGTTCAATGAATGGTTAATAACCTTTTGACGAAAGGAGATGATACAATGGCGGACAGACATCGAGATGTGTTGTGTGAAAGCCGACAACGTGATGATTTTCGGGATTCGGATACTTCAGAGGGTCTGCGGGTCGTTCAAATCACGACGGATCCGCGTTGTAACAGCCAGCACATGTACCCCGAATCACAGATGTTCACGCCGGATTCCCGGCGGTTTGTTTTTCACCGCTCCCGCCCCGACGACCCCACGCGGGGAGATTACTGGCTGTGTGATATAGCGGATAATTTCGGAATAAGGCAGCTGACATTCGATTCCAATATCCGGGGACGTGTCGCTGTTTCGCCGGGGGGAGAATGGATGTATTACATGGTCAATTCCGTAGAATGTAACGTAGGAAGCAAGCGGCTGGAGGAGGGAGCCATGCTGCATCTTCGCCGCATTTCACTGGAGACGTTCGAGGATCAGTCGGTATATCGGCTGGAGGGCCCCATTCCGGGAACCCAATATTCTGCGGCTTCATGTCACGGCGCCAGTTCGATTTCCTCCGATGGAAGAAAACTTTGCACGTATGTCAAATTGGACGACGGCAAGACTGAAAACCTCTACGGAGTGCTTGTCTTCGACCTGGGCGAGTCTTCGGTTGAACTCGTTTTCGCGGGTGAGGATTATCGCAACATGCATGTTCAGTACTGTCCCTCGAACGGTCCTGAAATGCTGCATGATATCCTGATTCAGCACAATCACCGGGACGCACTGGGCATCGATCTGCATGTGATTCGCGACGACGGGACCAATTTCCGCGATGTTCCAGTGGGCCGGGACGGAATATGGGATAATACCGGTCACCAGCAGTGGCGGGGGGATAAAGGTTCCGTGATCAGCAGTATCAGGAAGATCGAGCCACCGTCCGCGCCGGATTGCCGGTGTCGTTTGTATGAAGCATGGCCCATTGCTACGGACAAGAAGACGGCGCACAGGGGGCGCTGCATACCGAAGGCTGAAATCAACGATTTAACCCGGACTATCCCCTATGTGGGATTCGATCACTTTGATGTGGATCCAACGGGGACATATCTTGTTATGCGACAGGAAGACCCTGACGCCTTGCCCCGCAAGGAAGGGGAGTTGGAATTTTATGTGGGGCGCATAGAAAAAGGGGACAACGCGCCGCTGCGTGGTAAGTTTCTTCTCCGCCCGAAGACGCCCCCTTATTCGGAGTGTGGCAAGGGACTGTATCACTCAAACTGGCCCCGTCCGTTTCTCTCACCGGATGCACGAAAGGTTTTTTTCCATTCCGTGGTGGACGGTCCCTGTCACATCTTTATGGCGGAGGGGTTTGAATATCCTTAATCCTTATCCCGAACATGTCATAAACCAACGACAACATTTAATATAACGGATTGAAAATCAATGTTTTAAGCGTCATTTTCGAGGCTTTTAAAATTTACAGTGTGTACTATCGGGTTCTCCAACGGCGGTTTACCCTGTCGGGCGCGTCTTCAGCGGCGCGTCTGTGTCAAAAGTCTGCACTTGCAGTATACGAATACAGCTGCGCTTGACATTTGCCACAGATGCACCACTGAAAACACGTGAAATGTTCGGGTATTTCTCAGTACGCCTTCTAAGAAAGGCAAGTTAGCTTTTTTTACAGTTTTTTTGGCAATGCCGTGAGCAGTAATCCGACGTTAAGTATTTAATTGACCTTTTACTTCAAGAGGAGATGTTCGATGAAAAAAGAACTATTCTGTCCAGACAGTTACACTGAGCATTTGGCAAAAGAGACATGGCGTGAATTTGGATTTAGGGCAACCGGTATAGATGAAATGAAATCATGGCAAAGAGCGTTCAGGCCGCGTCTGATCGATGCGTTAGGAATACCTAAAATACTTGAACGTGGTGACTGTGAGCTGGAACCGCACCTGGAGGAGTCTGATGAACTCCAGGAATGTGTCCGGGAGTTATGGACTATTCAGAGTGAGCCGGGGTTCCGCATACCCTTCTATATGATGCGTCCACACCAGCAGAGCGGTCCGCTGCCGCTCATACTTGCCCCTCATGGCCATGGCTCGGGGCATCTGCCGTATGTTGGTTTGTGTGAAACCGAAGAACAAAAGAAAAAAGCAGTTGAGGGGGAACGTGACATCGGTTTTCAGGCGATAGAACATGGTTATATTGCGATAGTTCCTGTTTTAAGGGGATACCATCAAATGGGACTCAGGGAGTGGGGCAATGGTAAGCACGGTATTAACACTTGCAAACTGCAGCAGAATCTGGCATATATGTTCGGCCGGACTCTTATTGGTGAACGATGTTATGATATGAGCAGGATACTGGATTTTGCCGAGACCAGATCTGACATACAAAGTGACAGAGTGGCCGTAACCGGTAACAGCGGCGGCGGGACTATGTCTCTGTTCTCAGCAGCAGTCGATACCCGAATTAAAATATCTATGCCTTCATGTTATTTTTGTACCTTTGAAGCCTCTTTGGGCTCGGTCTCTCATTGCTCATGCAATTTCGTGCCCGGTATGATGCGGTTGGGTGAGATGTATGATATTGTAGGGCTTATTGCTCCAAGGCCCTTCCTGGCCATTAGCGGAGCCAAAGATACCATTTTTCCCATTGAGGCAGGCAAATTTGCTTTTCAGGTAGTTAAGGAAATCTATGCTGTGGCGGGTGTCGAAAGTAGATGCGAGCATTATATCGGAAGTGAGGGGCATCGATACTATAAAAAACCGGTTTGGCCATTCGTTAAAAAATGGATTTAATGTTGGGATTTTCCTAAGTGTTTTTTAATATTACGTGCTAATACCTCGGAAATCCCTTTTACCTGCATCAATTCAGCAGTTGATGCTTTTCTTATTCTCTCGATACTCTTGAAATGGTCCATGATAGCAGCCTCTTTTTGGCGGCCGATGCCGGGAATGTTGGTTAAAGGCGATTCAAAGAAATTTTTACGCCTGAGCTTACGGTGATAACTTACTGCAAAGCGGTGGGCCTCATCTCTAATTCGGGTTATCAGATTGAAGGCATGTGTGTGTTCTTCCAAAATGATGGGATTCTTTGCTCCCGGCAGGAAAACCCGTTCCCGCATGATCTGACGCCCTCCGGCTACGCGTGCTTTAGCCAGAGCGACAATATCCCTGAATGGTGCGTCGATGGAGCTTAGTGCCTCCAAAGCGGCCTCCAACTGGCCCTTCCCGCCGTCTATAACGATCAAATCGGGGATAATATTTAAAGGATTTTCGTTTTTGAGTGTATCCGGACTTGCCAGATGTTTATAACGTCTGGAGATGACTTCGCGCATCATCCCGAAATCATCCTGTCCTTGAATGTCTCTGATTTTATAACGCCTGTATGATTTTTTTTCCGGTTCAGCATTTCTGAAAACTACCATTGATCCCACCGCTTCATGTCCATTGAGGTTGGAAATATCGAAACACTCGATATTTACCGGAAGTTCCTGGAGTCCTAATGATGATTGCAGCGACTCTATTTCGAGCCGTTTTCTCTCTTCCGCTTTGGTCTTGACAGCTTCGGATTGAGCTGCATTGAGGTTTGCCATATTGACAATTTCTTTTTTAGTTCCACGCTTGGGATTGAGAACAGTTACCTTCCTGCCTTTTTTCTCGGTAAGTATTTCGGAAATTAGGTCGGCTTTCGATATTTCAACGGGCATAAGTATTTCATTTGGTATAAACCTGCCGGCATGATAGAATTGATTGATAAAAGATTCCAGCATGGCGCCAGTGGTGTCGAGTTCGATGGGTAATGAATAATTCGCTGCATCGCGCATGCATCCGTTTCGGATAAAGAGGACAGCGAGCCATAATTTTTTTTCCGTGCTGTGTATTCCAAATACATCACGGTCAATTTTATCATCTGAGGACCTGGCATGTTGTTTTTCAACAGTTTCCTCGACCGCCTTGATTCTGTCCCTGAGTTTTGCCGCGATTTCAAAATCCAGCTCGGCAGCGGCTTTTTGCATATCAGAGCGCATTTTACTCAGAAGTCGATGGGTTTTACCGTTAAGCAGCAGCTCAAATTCTTTCAGCAGCTCATCATATTCTTTTTCGGGTACATTTTTGCAGCAGGGGGCGAGGCATTTCCCCATCTGGCCGTACAGGCAGGGCCTTTGAGAAGCGTTATAACGGCTCAGTTTACATTTACGCAGCGGGAATATATCATTAAGCAGATCAAGGGTTTCTCTGGCGGCCCTGGCATTGGCGTAAGGGCCGAAATATTTCGATTTCTTATCTTTAACATTGCGGGTCAAAACAGGGCGGGGATAAGGTTCATCGGCGGGGATTTTTATACTAACGAAGGACTTATCATCCCGGAACAG
>PUNP01000062.1 GCA_003551785.1 Candidatus Brocadiaceae bacterium
CAACAAAATCACCGGTTGTGTATAGAGTAACTTCAGGTGACTCGATTTCTTCAAGCAGTTCAACTTTATATTCCTGCCCCATTTCTTTGAAAAGATGTATGGCATCATCGGTATCCATTACTTTTTTCTCAAAAGTAAGGTTTTCCTCAGCGATTTGCGCCATTTCTTTTTCAATTTTCACAAGGTCTTCGGAAGAAATAGCTGTGTTGAGGTCGAAATCATAATAAAAACCGTTTTCTATCGCCGGTCCTATACCGAATCTTATGTCATCATCAGCATACAGCCGCTGAACTGCAAGCGCCATGACATGCGAGGTGCTGTGTCTGAGTATCTCAAGGCCCTCCGGATTATCGACGGTTATTAACGCCATTGAGCAGTCAGCACCTATAGGAGTATTTAAATCGCAGAGATTGCCATCGATTCTCGCAGCAACAGAATCTTTGGCCAACCCTGCTCCAATACTCTCTGCTACTTGCAGAGGAGTAGTTGATTTATCATATTTTTTAACGGTTCCGTCTGGAAGGGTTACAGAAATTTGTTTTTTATCCATTGAGTTCATCGTTTATAAAAGCGGTTCGTAGCGAGAAGTCATAATTGAAAAGTAAAAAATTTAATTCTTGCGAAATATGTAAATATTCACTGAACCACGCCTACTCATCTCCACCGGCACAGAGCACGGTGGAGATGCCACGGGGTTCACTGATTACATACAATAAATCAAAACAAATAGTATAAGGAATAGGGGGGAAAAAAACAAATTAACAAGTATATAGGGGAGTTATTCCTTCTGGGGATGGAGGCGAGGGATTAAATCTAAAACACCTTCACGATAATTATCCTCAAACATGCGTGTATTCCTGACATTTTCCGGAGTGGACATTTCCACTACCCGAGTCGGTGAGCCATCCAGGCCGGTATTCTGTTCTGATAAGCTCAAGTCAGCAGCGGTAAAACTCATGGGCTCATAAAATCGTGCGCGATAGAGGTCTCTCAAGTTAGGCCATCTCGGTTCATTTAAGTCTTTAACAACTGTTAGAACTGCGGGCAGGGGGGCCTCGATAAATTCACTGCCGCTTTCAACCATCCGTTCAGCTACAACTTTTTTACTGGTTATGGCCTCGATATTTCGTACAAAAGTAATTTGCGGGAGATGCAGAAGCGCTGCTATTTCCGGCCCGACATGGGCGGTGTCACCGTCAATAGCCTGTTTACCGCAAATGATAATATCCCAGGGGGCGGTTTTCCTCAGAGCGGCAGCCAATGCTACGGCGGTTGCCCAGGTATCACTCCCCGCAAATTGCCTGTCGGAGACTAAAACAGCATCATCAACGCCAACGGAGATAGCTTCCTGCAGTGCGAGCCGGGCCTGGGGGGGGCCTAAAGTTATTACTGTGACTTTACCGGCTATTTTTTGTCTAATGCGCAGCGCTTCTTCAACGGCAAAGGTATCAAGAGGGTTCAAAATACTCTCGATACCTTCCCGCTTTAAAGTGTGGGTGTCAGGGTCGATCTCCACTTTCGACGTGTCCGGAACTTGTTTTATGCAAACCGCTATTCTCATTGCTTATTATTGTATTTGTGGGAGTGAGTTGACTTTTTCACCGATTGCAATCCCATGATCATCGAAAAATCCGGGGCGCACTCCGAGTATATATTTAACGGGTTCATCAGATTGAAGTTGACGTAAGTCTTTTGGAATGGCAGCAGCTATCTTTTCTATTCTACCGTATTCGTTGATAAAAGCAACATCAGCTTCTGTTACCGATTTGCGAGTTATTAACATGGGGTTGGCAGGTTCTTCGAACATAAAAAGGATTCCGTATCCGGGTATAAACTCCTGGCGCTGATTGAAGCCTCTTTGACGAGTTTCCGGGGTGTTGGCGATTTCGACTTTAAGTGGCCAGCCTGCTATTTCAATCAACTCTATCATCGCATCTTCGGGCAGGTGACCTCTTCCTGCTTGCTGCTGTCCCGGGCACCCTCCGCGTGCAAAAATGAAACCGCCGAGTCCGAAAATTAAAATAAAAGTAATTACATGTCGCGTCCAATGTGGTTTTTCCATATTTATTGATCCATGATTTTGCGTGGGGATTAACTGACGACCTATGAATATACTTGAAAATGGCGGGTAATGCAAAGTCAACCATCTTCAAGTTCGCTTTCGAGGTACGAAGTGCCTTTTAGGTCGGGGCATAATTCGAGAGCTTCTTTGAAATATTGTTCAGCTTTTTTGGTTTGGTTATGTTCGAGGTAAGTTTCTGCAATTTTTTTCAATATAAACGCTTTTTCTCCCCGGTTCATATTGAAATCGAGGGCTTTTTCGTAATAATGCAGCTTTTGGTTTAATGTTTTGTTTTCCAATATCGGTAGAACTCGGCTATAAAGTCTCTTCAGGCGCTCTTCGAGTTCTTCAAAAAAGTATCTCTTCTTATGCGGGTGGTCTTCTCTATGGAATAAATACTCATAAATTTCTGCCGCTTCTTCATATCTCTCATACTGCTCCATTTGTTCACCAATGAGGAATATACAATCCAGATAGTCACGTTCATTCAGGTGTTTTTCCAAGGGGAAGCCTTGTTTTTGCATTTCATTATACAGTTCCAATGCCTCATCCCCCTTATTTTGTAGCAGCAGCGAGAGCAGATATAAAGCTTTTTGTTCTTTTTTAGATATTTCTAAATCTCTTTGCTTTTGATAGTCACGGGTAATAGTCTGGTTAATTGCATCGTATCTGGCCCTTTCCCGCTTATTCCCTAAAACTTTATAAGCTGCCATGAGTTCCCTGAGGCGTTTTTCACGACGTTTTTTGTTTGTCTTTGCTCTGTCGGGATGGTTCTGTTTGGCTAATTGTCGGAACGCGGATTTGATTTCAGCTTGTGTTGCATTGCGTGATACATTTAATATGTCATAATAATCGCGCTCGGCTATTTTTTCTTTAATCATATCAGTTACCTCCATAAGTTCTATTATAAGAAATAAATTGTCAATGTCAATGTATTTTTGTAAGATCTTTCAAATCGAGTATAATGAAGGTAAAGAGCAGATTCAATGAAGTGGGCAGTTTTGAGCGAAGAGACCTTTATTATTTCGGTTACATGATTCCACTGAAAGATACTAATCGACCATATAGCACGCCGATATTTATATATGTTTTAATTATCAGCAACGTCGCAGTATTCCTTTATCAATTGACACTGCCCGATGCTGAATTGATTAATGTTTTTATGGAATACGGTATGAGACCTTCAAGGGTTTCAGCCTCTTTGCGGGGTGATGAACCGCTCTTAACCGCGATACTAATACCGTCAATAACCTCGATTTTTTTGCACGGCGGCTGGATGCATCTTTTGAGTAATATGTGGTTCTTACGTATATTTGGCGACAACGTTGAAGATGCTATGGGTCGTTTACGTTTCATTGCCTTGTTCATATTTAGTGGACTGTTTGCTAACATGGTTCAATTCCTGTTGAACCCCGGTTCGGATGTTCCGGTAGTGGGTGCAAGCGGGGCGATTGCGGGCGTTTTAGGCGCTTATGTGGTTATGTGGCCCGGTGCACGTATACTTACACTTGTTCCGGTTTTTTACTTAATCACTTTTGTCCACCTTCCCGCTTTAATCGTTTTAGGTGGATGGTTTCTAATGCAGATATTCATGGGGATAGGGAGCCTTGGAGCGGAAGCCGGTGGTGGAGTTGCTTATGGCGCACACATAGGTGGGTTTATTTGTGGTCTGTTTTTAGTTAGATATATTCCGCTTAAACGGACACCATTGCGGCTGAGACGTAAAAAACGTCAAAAAAAATGATACAGGCGGGGGGAGTTTTTTTTTATTCTATTGCGCGGTCCAGTGACACAATCAACTTTCCGTGTTGGTAAATGCTTATGCGACGCGTGCTTTCCGATATTACGATCGCGATTGCCTTAGTGGACATTGTGATTGCCATTCCGGCCGCATGGCGTGCTCCAAGTCCCGACTGCAAAGCTTTCGCCGCTTCTTCCGTTTGAATATATGAACCTATCGACATAACGATGCCGTCTCCACGTATCAGGCATGCACCATCTACCCTTGAAAACTCTTTCAGCGTTTCTTCTAAAGCGGGGTCCAGCACATTGCGTTCATTTTCCGGATAGCCGCGAAAGGGATTGATGACCATTTGATAGCAATGCCGCTGCACGTTCAGATAGTCTCCGAGTATGAAAATGGCTCCTACCGGTTTGCCTTCCCTGCCTTCATGAGCTAAAGTGGATGCAATTTGGAGGACGCGGTAAAACACCGAAGACTTGACATCTCCGCTGTCTATTTCTGACCGCAAGGCTAATAAAATGTCGTATTCCGTATGTAAGTCAATGACTTCCAGTATGTTGAGGGCTTTTGAATTTGGCTCTCCGGAAAGGCATACTAAAGTATCTTCGCGTCCACAAAGCCGCTTGGTAAGTGCATAAAGCAGAGCCAATTTTATTTTGTGATCCCGATCAAGCCCAGCCCCCGGGATTTTTAATACATTTTCGGGGATAATATTGTCGGGGGCTGCTACACTGCTTTCATTTATCGCCAAAATGATTTTATTGTTGTTTTGAGCCCTGTTTTGCAAAAATTGCCAATCCAATTGGGAGTTTGCTATTATCATCACTGCTTTTGCATTGATCTGTTTTAATATAGACTCGGCATTTTCCAGCATTAAACTGCAAAATTGTGCGGCAGAAGGGTCGAGAGGGGGGGTTTTCTGATTGTGAGGCGATTTCAGTATCTCATATATCTTGGCGGTGTTATCTGCGGCCCCGATTCTTTCCGGTAACCCTGGAATTTTTAATGTTTCCGCTATGTCAGCCATCATCTCAACATGTTCGTTTCCATAATCTCTGCCGCAAAGGCTTAATATTACAATATTAACCTTCTCACCGGAAGGGGAGTCCCAGGGTATTCCGGAGTGGCTGTAGCCTAAAGCTATGATAGGTTTACCAAAATCAGGCAGCAATGCATGCGGGAGGGCAATTCCGGGAGTTATTCGAGAGCTTAGCATATCTTCTCGCTTGAGAAGCATATGCATTATTTCATCCGGATTTAAGGTAGGGTTTTGACGGCAGAAAACATTGACCATTTCACGCAGTGCAGCCTTTTTGGTTTCAGCTTCCAGCACCAAAGTTCTTTCCTGCGTCAAGTATTTCTCAATTGTCATATTGCGGGCGCTTTTTCCTTGACGGTTTTGAGAAGTTTTTCCGGAGAAATGGGTTTTTCTAAAAATTCATCTACCGGTAACCAAACCTCATCTTTGTCGAAATTCAGGGGAAATTCCTGATTTATCGCCGTCAGCATTATGATAGGTATGCCGTTGGTAGCTTCCTGGGAGCGCAGCCAGCGCGCTGCATCGAATCCGGCCTGGTTAGTTTCCATCATTACGTCGAGGACTATTACATCGGGTTGAACTTCAAGAGCTTTCTTTTTGCCACTTTCTCCATCATGAGCTGCATGCACTTCATATCCATTGCTTTCAAGTACCAAGCGATTAGTTTCAAGAAAATCTCTGTCGTCGTCTACTAGTAAAACCTTGCTTTTTTGAGACATGTAAGACCTCCATGGGCGAGAGTATTAGTTGACTGCATTTTCACCGTAAATATTCAGTTAACCCAAACAACTCACCACCATCGGCATAGGGCATAGTGGCAATGCCACGGGTTCACTGAGGACTTCCCTTGTTTCCGGTATTGATTATGCGTGCTATAATACCGGTTTTCTTTGAATCTCTCCGCAGTTATGAAGCCGATTAGAAATTAAATCTATTCTATATGATAATGTGAAATCTTATATAAGTCAATTGAACACCTAATGTTCGCCGCGATTTGGATAACAGTTGAACATTATTTTGGTCGTTGTTGTTTTTGTGTGTGAGTATCAGTTGATAAGATTAAAAAAATTATCGTTTTTTCACTTCCGTATTTTGGGGTTTGATTTATGCTTTTTTTGGTGAAATAGATAAGCGGGAAGCGGGGAGGTGAAAAGAATGACTTCTCGATGCAAACGCATGGCCAATTTACTCTGCCATTACACCGCCATATATACCGCCACTTGCGGGGTGTTCTGCTTTTTGGTATAATACTGGCTATGCGACTGCGGAAAAATATATTGATGTATACCGAGGATGCACAAACCGAGTTCAAGAGCAGGTTCAGCGATGAGGTTATTGAAACACTTGTTGCATTTGCTAATGGCTCCGGTGGGAATGTATTTATCGGTATAAAAGACGATGGCACATCCGTTCCCGGCTTCAGCATCGGCGCTGAAACTGCCGTTGAGTGGGTTAATCAGGTGAAGAATAAAACCCAGCCGGCTCTTGTGCCAGACGTCGAAATTATCGACGCGGATGGTTGCCGGGTTGTTAGGATGTCGATTACTCCGTACCCGGTTAAACCAGTTGCATTCCGTGGCAGATATTACAAACGAGTCGCCAATTCCAATCATCAAATGGCGTTAAGTGAAATTTCTAATATGCATCTGAAAACCATTAATCTCAGTTGGGATTTCAACGTTGATACAGAACATTGCGTCGATGATCTCTCGCTCGATAAGGTGAACCATTTTATCGAAAAAGTTAATCAAATCAGAGAAATTCCGGTTAATGACGACCCTATGACTGTACTGCGCAAGTTTGAACTGTTGCGTGATGAACGTGTTACGCTTGGCTGTTTTCTACTGTTTGGTAAAGACCCGACCCTGCTTTCTACTATCGATGCGGGGCGTTTTGATTCCGACATCATTATCCGCGATAATAGAACCATTCGCGACGATCTGTTTGCTGAAGTTGATGCATGTATGGAGTTTATCACCAAGCATATTAGTAAGCGTTTTGTCATTACGGGAAAACCGATGCGTGATGAGGTGTGGGAATATCCACTTGAAGCAGTTCGGGAGGTTGTCATCAATATGATCGTCCATCGTGATTATCGGGAAGCCTATGACTCAACAATTAAAATTTTTGATGATCGTATCGAATTTTATAACCCGGGCCCGTTGCCGGATGGCCTGAGTTTGAAAGATATTTTGTCCGGGCATACTCCCTCGAGACCAAGAAATAAGCAGATTGCCTCAATTTTTAAAGAATCGGGAGTTATTGAAAAATACGGCAGCGGTATCAAAAGAGTGCGACGGATTATGTCTGAAAGCGGGGCTGCCGAGTCGCTCTTCGAGTCAATGTCCCATCATTTTAAGGTGACATTGTTTCCTATCACTGCGCAAGCGAACGCTGTGAATGAAAGTTCGTTCGGTAGCGTGAACTATGTTGTTGATTATAGCACATCGTATGGCGGACTAAGTGGCGGACAAAATGGCGGACTAAGTGGGGATGTCAGGGCGGTCTATGATTTTATTCGCTCACATCCCGGTTTGCGGTCTACGCAGATACGTCAAGCACTTTTCCTGAAGCAGCGTACCCTTGAACGCTACCTCAGGAAGCTGAAAGATGAAAATTTAATTAACTTCGAAGGGCCGCCGAAAACCGGAGGATATTATCCGGTAAGTGTTCTTTATGGAGAGCTTAGTTGAGTGTTACACTTAATTTTTCGGCTGTTCATTTGCAATGTTAGTGAATTTTTGTTATAATTCTTACTAAGTAATTTAGCGACCGGGATGAGTTTTCCCCCTTCCCTCCCCTCATTCCGGTCGCGTTTTTTTGAGCCCGTCCTCTTCTTGTCAAGTCTTCATTGAACATCGGTGAAGATGCTTTGACGTGGTTCAGTGAATACTTACGAATCTTTACTCTTCCTAATTTCTATTATTGTACTCATGGTTGATGAGAACAAAAAATTGGTCCGTAAAGTAGCTGCGAAGGGTATTTCTTCTGAACGAGTGTTAAATGCGATGGCCCAGGTTGACCGCAGGCATTTCGTGCCTGATCAATATAAAAGAAGAATTTATGACGATAATCCGTTGCCTATCGGGGCAGGGCAAACCATTTCCCAGCCTTATATCGTAGCTTTTATGACGGAAAAGCTGGATGTGCGTAATGATGATAAGGTTCTTGAAATAGGAACCGGCAGTGGATATCAGTTAGCTATTTTATCAAAATTGGCTGCAAGTGTTTACAGTGTTGAACGCTCACCGGAACTCATCACCCAGGCGATAAAAAATTTGGAAGCGGCAGATTGCCGGGATGTGGTAATCAAGGAGGGAGACGGATATGAGGGAATGCCGGAGGTGGCGCCATTTGACAGGATTATTCTGACGGCTGCCGCGGTGCATATCCCGCCTCCATTATTGAATCAGCTTGTCCCTCAAGGCAGGATGATCCTTCCTATGGGCGGTGTTAACGAAATCCAGACATTAATTCTGGTGAAAAAAGACGAGGACGGGAAGGTAACGCAAAAAGAGCTGGAAGCGGTGCGTTTCGTGCCGATGACTGGGCGGGCACAGGAAAGGAGAGTTAATTAATCCGGATATATCATAAACCAACGACAATATTTAATGTAACAACTTGATAATAAACACATTAAGTATCGTTTTTTCTATTACTCAAATTTACAGTGTGTAATTGCGCGCCATAAACGGCGGTTTACCCTGACGGGCGCGTCCCCAGCGGCGCATCTGCGGCAAAAGCCTGCACTTGCAGTATATGAATACAGCTGCGTTTGACATTTGCCACATCTGCACCACTGGAAACGCGTGAAATTTCCGGGTTAGTGAACCACCTCATTTCACTTTGCCGGCATGATTTTTTTAATTACCCATTCACGCTCCCAATTATCGGATTTATATGCGACTTTATCGCCCGGCTGAGCTCCCATAAAGGCCAGTGCGAGCGGGGAGTTGTAAGCATAGACGTTATTTTCCGGTTCGGCATCCCAAGGCCCTAAAAAAGTCAGTGTTTGTTCTTTACCGGATGCCGTATCAATGGCTTCTACTTTGCTGCCAATAGTTACGTGGTTACACTGCGGCATTTCAGGGGGGATGATACGTGCTTTAGCCACTTCGGCCTTGACTTCAGCGGCTTTCTTGCTTAATCGTTCTCTCTCTTCCAGAGCGGCCGTATATTCGGCATTTTCGCTCAGGTCCCCGAAGGCGGCGGCTTCTCCAACTTGTTTTACAATTTCGGGGATTTTTTCATTGATAAGTTCGTTGTAAATTTTCTGTTGCTTTTCCAGTCCTTTGCGTGTAGTATAGATTACGTTAGTTTCCCAAGGCGGAGTGGAGGTTCTGAAGAGTTCGGGGCGGACGGCTCTGACGGCCCTGGCAAGCCTTTTTCTGGTCAGGTCGTTGAGCGCAGGGTTGCGGTCGATCAAATTGAGCAAGGCCCTGATTTCTTCATCCTTTGCATTTTCGGCAGCTTTCTCGACAGCTGTCTCGCCCGGGCCGTTGAATGAGTCTTTCAGTGCATTCAGCGCCTGCAGCACCGCCCTGTTTTTATCTGCATCAGCGCGTCCCTCCGAGGCTGCGGCCGATAGTATCCTGCGCAGCAGCACCAGCGGCGAATCAACGACGTATTCCTTTTTATTTGCTATGTAGTCGGTATAACAATCCCAAATCCATAAAAGAGCGCTCAAACGTGCATCGGGCCGGTTGAGGATTAAACTGAAAAAATCTTCCAATGTATCTTTCTCGTCGGATTTGCTTAATATTTCCGCCGCCATGCGGCAGCATTTAGTCGGTAGATAAGCCATAGTTGACCGGTAAACATCACCATAACTTTCAGGCAGCCATTCAGGCAAAAAAAAGACGATATCCAGCACATAATTGCTGTCAAGAAGATCGGATTTCAATAAGCGGGCCCAATCTATTGTGTTAAGATACTCAGGCTTTTGGCGCAGTTTTTTAGAATAGGCCGGCATTTTATCAGCCATTTTCCACATAACCGCCAGCGATTCAGCGGTTATTTCTGGTGCATTCTCCACTGATTTTTCAGCCAAGCCGGATAACTCCTGAATGAGATGGTCGATGATGTCTTCGGCTCCGTCGTCATCATCTTCACTTAATTCATCGGCGATTTGCAGAGCAGCATCTAATTTTTGCCTATCAGGTGCGCGGTCAAAATCGGTTTTTAGCTCTTCAGAACGGGATACCGGCTTGACTCTGAGGAAGAACTGGGGTTTTCGCCCTCCGGTCATGCCGATTTCAGGGTCTTTTTCAAGCAGTTTACGGGTTTTGCTCCACCAGGATTTCCAGTTTGACTCGCCGACGGCTTTCTGGAGGTATCTTTTGATCCTTGTCAGTTCAGTTCTACCGTTAAAGGTGTTGAGAGTTTGTTTAATCAACTTAACGGGATCATTTTCCGCTATGGATTTCAGTGTCTCCGTATCAAACATTGCCATTGCCCTGATATCGCTGCTGTGCAGATGATACAAATTATCGACGGCAGAAAGAGGTATTGTTTGGAAATTGCCTTCGACATTGACTTTAATTCCCATCTCTGCATCGATATCTTGAACTTTTCCTATGCGTGCGCCCGGGTCTTTTCTGACATAAGCGCCCGGTTTTATCGTCATGAGTTTCTTCATCAACTCAATAGCTGTCTGGTTATCTAATGATTCGTTTTTCAAAGAGGCGTCCACAATCTTTTCACACCAGCTTTCTTTTCCATGTATAGTTTCAAACGCGGCGGCATATTCATCGCGCAAAAGATTGCTGCCAGGGATGAAATGGCAAGCTTGTTCAACGGCTTTCAGAACTTCATAGTGTTCCCCATGGTCTTTCAGCGTTTCCAGTAAGTAACTCACAAGCGATTCGGCCACTTCACTGTCTTTTACCTTTGCTATGACTCGTGCCGCAACGAGTAGGTCAGGCCATGGGATGTCCGGTGACTCGGCCGCTTCCATCCAGGCCAACTCCAATTCATCTATCTTCCCCTTCTCTGCTAAATTTACCAGTTTGTCCATATCGTCCAATTATGATGATGAAATGTGATATCTAACGTAGTGGAATGAACCACTAGCCCCTGGATTTAACCAGGGGGAACAAATGTAAAAAGATAAATGCGCGGTTGCATTTGAAGATGCGGTGTTTGCTCATTATGGCTTTTTCCTGCCACTGGTATTATATAACTAAACACGTTTTTTTTCAATTGGCAGTTCAGAGCTGTATCATTGGTCATATTTTTTAAGGACCTCACATTGAATTTGCGGTTATGTTTACAACCGGATATAATCTTTCTTATTAGAATTATTTATGGTTTTAGCACTGAGTTAAAGGTATGGTAAAAAAGATAGTCGTTGTCGGGGGCGGACTGGGTGGAATATCCGCTGCTATATGTTTACGCAATGCGGGGTATGAGGTTGATTTGCACGAGAAAAATTCTCATCTCGGCGGTAAACTCAATGTCACTGAAAGAAATGGGTTTTCGTTTGATCTCGGGCCTTCGATCCTGACGTTCCCCCATGTCTTTGAGAAACTCTTCGCTGATGCCGGTAAGGATTTGTATGATTATTGTTCATTAGTCGAACCCGAAGTGCATTGGCGTTGTTTTTTCGAGGATGGTGTATGCATAGACTTGCTTAAAAATGTGGATGCCATGCTTGATGTAAATCCGACGTTTGATAATGAAGATATCCGGCAATTAAAGTCGTTCCTGAATTATTCAAAAAAACTCTACGATAACACAGAACCCGGCTATTTCAAGAAAGGCGCCGATGATTTTTGGGGGATGGTTAAAGCCGCCGGTATTAAGCGCAGCCTGTTCGGTTACGACCTGCTCTCCACCATGCATAGCGGCGTCAGCCGCTATATACAAAATGAGCATCTTATGCATGTTCTTGACTTCTTCATTAAATATGTTGGCTCTTCTCCATATGATGCCCCGGCGGTTCTCAACATGATACCTTACGCGCAGTTTGAATACGGGTTATGGTATGTGCGTGACGGTATGTATAACCTTGCCAAGGCTTTAAAAAAGCTTATGTGCGAGTCAGGCATTAATGTGTATCTCAACAGCGAGGTTCTCACTCTTAATGTCGATAACGGCCGGATTACAAATGCCTTTACCCGGGATGGTGATAGCGTCGATGGTGATGTTTACGTGAGCAACATGGAAGTTATTCCGGCCTACAGAATTTTAACCGGTGAAAATGCCGGTTTTATGGGGAAATATCAAAAGTTTGAGCCGGCTTGTTCCGGTTTAGTTGTGCATCTGGGATTGAACAAGCGTTTTAAGAACCTTGCGCATCATAATTTCTTTTTTTCCGACGATCCCCAAAAGCATTTTTACGAAGTTTTTCATGAGAAAAAATTGCCCACCGATCCCACACTCTATGTTGTAGCTCCGGTAAACACTGACCCGTCAGTTGCACCGGAAGGATGCGATAACCTTAAAATCCTACCGCATATTCCATATATTCAGGATGTGCCTTTCAAAGACGAGCAATATGATCAACTGCAATCTCGGGTCCTGGAGAAATTAGAGCGTATGGGGCTCAGCGGACTTCGCAAAAGCATAGTAGTGGAAGAAATTTGGCGGCCGAAGGACATCAGGGACACGTATTATTCAAACAGGGGCGCTATTTATGGGGTTGTTTCGGATAAGAAGAAGAACCGCGGCTTCAAGGCACCCAAGAAAAGTGAAAAATATGACAACCTCTATTTTGTCGGAGGCAGCGTTAATCCCGGAGGCGGTATGCCCATGGTTACACTGTCCGGACAACAGGTGGCTCAAAGAATCATTAAAGAACATGGATGATCTTCATTTCAATGAATTAAAGGATTTTTACGATACCGGCATTACGATGGATATTGAGTTCCGGCTGGAGAATCTGAGGAAGCTTTATGCGGGGATTATAGAATACGAACGGATAATAATTGATTCTTTATCCATCGATCTCGGTCGTCCTGCTATTGAGTCATATTCCAGTGAAATATTGACAGTTTTGCAAGAATTAAAGTTTACTATCAAAAATCTTAAAAAATGGGCAAAACCGCAGCGTGTTAAAACACCCTGGCTGCTCAAACCCGGCGGCAGCCGGCTTTGTTACGAACCTTACGGAACGGTTTTAATAATCGCACCATGGAATTATCCTTTTCAGCTTTTAATGTTACCCCTGATAGGCGCAGTAGCCGCAGGCAATTGTGTGATAGTCAAACCTTCCGAGTTGGTTCCACATACTGCTCAGGCAATTTCTGATTTGATAGCCGGCACCTTCCCGCCGCACTTTGTCAAGGTTGTAACCGGTGATGCAGACGCAGCCAGGCGCCTTCTGGCACAAAACACTGATTATATTTTCTTTACCGGCGGAACCAATATAGGTCGCGAAGTGATGAGGGCGGCTGCTGAAAATCTGACGCCCGTTACGCTTGAACTTGGCGGGAAATGCCCCTGTATTGTTGATAAAGAGTCTGATTTTAAACGCGCGGCAAAGCGTATAGCATGGGGCAAGTTCTTTAATGCCGGGCAGACCTGCCTGGCACCGGATTATCTCTATGTGCACGAAAGCGTGAAAGAACGGCTTGTTAACTCAATACAGTCCTGTATAAATGATTTTTATGGAGATGAGCCTATTGAAAGTCCGGATTACGGGCGTATTGTGAACGGGAAACATTTTGACCGTATAGTGAACTTGATTCCACCTCAGCGGCGCACTGCATTCCCAGCTGATCGTGAGAAACTCTACATACCTCCTACGATTCTCGAAGAGGTAAGTTGGGCGGATGAGGTGATGAATGAAGAGGTCTTCGGCCCCGTGCTGCCCGTTCTCAGCTTTGAAACGGTCAAGGAGGCTATTGCGGCTGTGAATTGCCGGCCAAAGCCGCTCAGTATTTATGTTTTTTCAAAACGGGACAGTGTCGTTAATCAAATTATTGAAATGACAGGTTCCGGTGGCGTGACTGTTAACGATGTCCTTATTCAGGCTGTTTCCAGCCATGTTCCGTTTGGGGGAGTCGGCGAGAGCGGGATGGGAAGATACCGCGGCAAAAGTTCTTTCACGACGTTTTCAAACGGCAAAGCGGTGATAAAAAGAAAAACATGGCCAGACTGGAAGTTTCGCTATCCACCATACGGTAAAAGTATGGATAAATTGAAAAAAATTCTTGGTCTTTTACGTCTAATATGAATCTGATTGTCAGAGGTGATTATGAAAAAGCGAAAAGTGATAGTTGTAGGTGCCGGGCCCGGCGGCCTCACAAGTGCTATGCTCCTGGCACACCGAGGGTTTGATGTTGCTGTTTATGAGAAGGACGCTCTCCCCGGAGGTAGAAATAAAGCTATAGAGATCGGCGGTTTTAAGTTCGATACCGGCCCGACTTTTCTGATGATGAAGTATCTGCTGGAGGAGATGTTTGAGGAAACAGGACGCAAAGCGGCTGATTACCTGGAATTTACCAAGATAGACCCGCTTTACCGGTTGCAATTCCCCGACAAAACGCTTTACCCCACCGGTGACGCTGAGGAGATGAAAAGGCGCATTAGCAATGTATTCCCCGGTGACGAAGCAGGGTTCGATAAATTCATTGAACGCGAGGGCAAAAGGTTCCGCCGTCTCATACCGTGCCTGCAGAAGGATTATTCCAGCCTGCGATCCTTTCTCGATCCTTCACTGTTCAAAGCTCTCCCGCATCTTGCTGTAGGAAAAACCATCTATGAGAATCTGGAGAAATACTATAACCATGAAGAACTCAAGCTTGCCTTTACCTTCCAGTCTAAATATCTCGGCATGTCACCCTGGGATTGCCCCGCGCTTTTTACTATTCTTTCCTACATGGAATATGGATACGGAATTTATCATGTTACCGGAGGGTTGAATATGATATCCGACGCCATGGCAAATGTTTGCCACGAAGAAGGTGCCGAACTTAACTATAATACAAAAGTGGAAAAGTTGCTTTTAGGCGGTCGGAAAGGAGACGAAGTCCGCGGAGTTGTACTCGAAAACGGCGAAAAGGCGGAGGCCGACGCCGTCGTCGTCAACGCCGATTTCGGCTACGCGCTCTGCAATCTGATGCCGGCGGATAAACTCAAAAGATGGACACCTGAAAAGCTTGAAAAGAAGAAATTCTCGTGCGGTACGTTCATGTTATACCTCGGACTTGATAAAATTTATGATTCCCTTAACCATCACAATATAATATTTGCTGACGACTACAGGGCGAACGTTGAACTCATGTTCAATGACCATAAGATGACGGATGATTTTTCCTTCTATATCCAGAATGCCTCAGTCACTGACGATACCCTTGCGCCTGAAGGTAAATCGACTCTTTATGTGCTTGTGCCGGTGCCGAACAACCGGAGCGGCATAGACTGGGAGGCGGAGAAGGAGGGTTTCAGGGAGAAAGTACTGGAACGTATTATTGCCAAGACGGAAATGAAGGACTTAAAAGAGCATATCGAGGTGGAGAAGATCATCACTCCCGAAGAATGGGAAAATGATTACAACGTATATATTGCCGCTGAGTTCAATATGGCGCATAACCTTACTCAAATGCTTTATTTCCGCCCGCATAACAAGTTTGAGGATTTGAAGAACCTTTATTTAACCGGTGGCGGCACACACCCGGGAAGCGGGCTTCCCACTATCTATGAGTCCGGGCGAATTGCCGCCAATATGCTGGTCGATAAATTCAGTTGACCCGCATCTCATAAACCAACCACGTTTGATATTTGCCACAGAAGCACTACTGAAAACGCGTGAAATGCAGTTTATCCCTCGAAATCTTTACCGTCCATGTATAATTGATAGCTGTAGCTTTTAGGCAGGCTTTCTCCAACGAGTCCCACAAGCTTGTAGGTTCCGGATATTGGATCATAAAATGTTTTTTTCAACAGCCGAAAGTTGGATATTTCTGCGGTGTTATTCACGTGGATTCTTGGTTCAGTGCATTGAATGCATTTACCGGCAACTGATACCGTCCCGTCCGTGCCCTTTTTCACTTCAATGTCCTGTTTGATGAGTTCCGTGACTTTATCCTCCAGTTCCTGGATATCGAAAGAGGGACAGGTGTCGAATTCTATGACAAAGCCGCGGGGGAAATCACTGTAAATTTTTGGCAGCTCGTATCCATAAAATTCAATTAAGACGTACAAAATCAAATGTTCTGCCGTATGAGCCATCTTGCGATAAATACCGGTACCCTCGACCGAATCATGTATGTTCTTGGGATACGGCCCGAAGATGTTGGGGCGTGCAATGATTATTTCTTCACCTATACCTATCAGAAAATCGGCATTTACTTTTAATACAGGGTAGACCATTTCAAAATGTTCCACGATGACCCTTCTCTTTTTTACCAGGGCGCTTCTTATCAGTTCGGAAAGCCGTCCTATCTGTTCAAAGGCCGCCTCCAGTCGTATGTCGAGGTGATACGTATGCGGAGAAAAATATGTCAGGTCATTGACATGCTGCAGAGGCAAGGGGCGTATTTTGATACCATCGTCGTCGCTTGTCAGTTCAAGTCCGGGAAACATGCCCCTGATTAATGAAGATTTTCCCATGCCCGGCTCGCCGATCACTCCTATAAGCCGGTCATCAGGTTTTAAATAACGGTTGGCGAGCAGGTTGCCGAGCGCAAGGAGCCTTTCGGCGCCCCGGGGGGCATAATATGATGCCGCGGCCAGACAGTCATTTTCTAATATGCTTCTCATATCATAACTCCAACTCAAGGTCGATCAACGGTCCATGCTGCTGAGCACCATAGATGTCGGTATCCCCGGCGCCTCCGCAGGGTATATCGCGCCTGACAGTTATTTTTAATGCTGTCGCCGGGTCGAAAAATATTATACTTATAACATCTTTCGGCTCAATTGAATACAGCCCGGCTATCCTGTCGACGGTGAAGTAGTTCGAGTTTTTGACTAACTTATAATCATCTTTAGAGTGGAAAATTAAGTCTAAAGTGATTTCATAAGGACCGGCGTTTTTACTTCGTATAACCTTCGCCATCTCGCGTAATTTAATATTTTTATTTTCCATATTTCAATATCGTGAGTGGAAAAAGATCCTTGGGATTTTCTACGGGCATGAGGTGATACAAAGAGAATTCGTATATTTGACCGCAAGGGATGTCGGAAGGACTGTGGATAAATGCCAGATTCCCGGCTGTTGAAATGCGATCAGGGTATCCGAAATGCAGCAGCGTTGAACGTGTGAATGCGCATACGGACTCGGATAAGTCTTCAGTATCCGCTACAGCTTCGATGACTATGCCCAGTTCATGAGTGTTGACTTCCTTGACAGGCTCTCTGTCGCCCATGACAGCATTTTTGCCGTAAAGACGGAACAGGAGCGTGTATCTGTCAGAATATTCCGAAAAATTAATATTGACATCCGCTTTTACATCGTCAATAACACTTTCAATTTTATCAATCAGTATGGGGTCCCTTATTCCGGCGATAGAAATTGTGCGGAAGCCTGCCGGGCATGCGCCCTCGATTTTGATCATATATTCATCGCCGGCTTTATACTTACTGTTTGAAACTTTAACCTTCCCCTCGCCTGCATCTTCGAAATGGGTATCTCTCAGGTCAAGCACCCCACCCGGCCCCGGCAGTTCATAGGGATTGCTTTTTTCATAAAGTGTATGGGCAGCGGTGGATTCGACCGTGAATTGTCGTTTGGGGTTGAGTGATTCGAGAGTGAAATATTCATTTGTGATCGTCCCTAAAACGCAGTCTCTTCCGCTTCCGGGTACGGCGGCTATGGCCGCGCATTCCAGTATCTTACCCATATGGTAGGACATACCATAGTCCAAACCTTTAAAAATTGGGCCGGCCGCAAAAGCGGCGGGATCATAACAACGTCCACAGACGACAACGTCGCATCCGCCCTTCAGAGCGTTGATTATCGGTTCATGGCCCATTTGCGCCACTATATTAGTGCTGTTGAGTATGCGTTCTTCTGAGGCGGGAGGGGCCGACGACAGTGGTTTGAGACTGTCCGATTCGAACGCATGTACAACATCGGCTTTTTCGATATCCGCTTTGATAACACCAAGACGAAATTGCAGTTTGTTCTGTTCGGCAATGATCGTGATGATATCAAGAGTTTTCTCGACATGTTCATCAGTCCCGGCACCTCCCGCCGTGCCAATGATCAGCGGGATTTCGTTTTTTACAGCTGCCGGCAGGATAATCGATAAATCTTTTTTGATATTTGCCGGGCCTACCAGCAATTTACCGGAACCAAGATAGTAAGGCCCGGGGTCGGTGCTGCCGGCATCCACGCTAATAAAATCCGGATGCCTATCCATACCGCGCTGAAAAGAATCTATCGGGAAACCGTATCCGAGGATGCCGGTGGGGGACAGTACTTTATGTTTTTTTGTTTTTTTCATAGTTAAAGCTCAACTTCCATACCATCATAAGCCAATACAATATCCATATCGGGCATTTGTTTTTCCAACTGCTGAATCAGTTCGTGTTCTTTAGTGTGATAGATCCAGCGTATGTGAGAGATGA
>PUNP01000327.1 GCA_003551785.1 Candidatus Brocadiaceae bacterium
ATCGAATACCGCCAGGACCTGGGCAAACTGTTCGTCGGCATCGGCCCCATCAGGGGCGAGGTACGGAGCAATTTGCAGACAGGCGAACTTGGGGTTGCATGGCACTTCGATGATTTCCATGTTTTCTACGGCATCAAGACCCTGCTGCCCTTCAACGACGAACAGCTTCTTGTATCCCCATTGTTTTGCGGCCGTTGACTTTCCTCGCAGGCTGCCAGGTGCAACGGGCAGGAATTTGCCATCTTCCCACATTCCGGTAGCGCAGATATCGTCCGGCACCGGCTTCCATCTCAGCAAATGGACAAGGGTGATAATGAAAGCTGAAAGCGAACCGCTACCGCCCGACACATCGTAAGGAGGGTTAAAAGATATGTGGGGATGCTGAATATCGGCGCCGAGTTGTCGATAAAAAACAGCCGCGGCATCGGCAGCCTGCTGGGGAGAGGTGAGAGTTTGATCCGTTCCTTCCGCGGCTGCACATTGTGAAAAATTCAATTCAACAAACGCAATTGCCCCTGCCGGTTGCTCAATATCTGCAAGTAAGACCGGAAAAAGATTCGACGGCGGCCCTATTGGTTCAGCATTTTCGGCGGGCGGAGGCAGCTCGCAACGCTGGTTTTCATCCAGTCTCTCGTAAAGCCAGGCATAGGCGTTCCTGGTCCATCTGAAAGGCCCCCGTCCCTCTTCAGCCGCCCCTGAGAGGCTAAGATTAAAGAAGCCGTTCCAATCGGGTTCACCATCAAATTGTGTTTTAGTCACTCCTGCCATTGATAACAAGCCTCGTATGATTTGAGAAACATATAGCTAAGGGTTCAAAAACAGCGCTGAGCCGCTCCTGTGCCGGCAAATCGGCCAGTTCTATCTTCCATGAGATGCCGCCCGAATCTTGTATCGGGAATGCTGGTCGGGGCCCCGCCCGGACAAGATCAATACGCAGCGGGTTTTCCTCAGGATCATGAATATCCAGCAGCATCTCCCAGTCTTCGTTTATAAGCCTTGTCACAACAACCTCGGTTCCTTCGGGGGTCTTTTTCCTGACTTCGTATCTTCTCATCAACACGAAAGGCGGCTTTCCTGAGTCAGCGACCATCGGTAAGGCTTCCCGTTTCGGGAGGGCTTCGGACCAGGCAGCGGTAAAGTTTTGCCGCGGGCGCGCCATCATGGCGAGCATCTCCTTCTGTTCGATGCTGATCGGGCTGTCCACAATACCAATTCTGAACTCTTCCGGCAAGGGGAATCGTTCGTTAAAGGCTTCCAACAGACCGGCGACATCATTATCCAGATCCGCATCCTCACATTCCCATATCCAGTTGACCATCGGGCCTACGGCCTGCGCCCCTATCAGAGATTGAGCGGGAAGTCGATTGAAATTTCTTTCTTCTATAACCTCCCGGGCGGAGTCTCCAAATTCAATCAGCATCAGGCAGTAAAAATCCTGTGCTTCGATGATGGAGAACCCGAGATGTTCTCCGAGAGCATTGTCAATGTCCCAGAGACCTTCCTCCGCGCGTTCTAAAAGCAAAGTATCTATTTTCTCGCCGAACTCATTTGCAGCTTCTATGCGGCAGCGGTCGAGCTGGTCGGATTCGCCCAGTGCCGCCAGCCTGGCGGCAAGGGGGAGGATTTCAAGCAGGTCCTGCTCACTCTTCATTTCCCGCCTGGAAAGTTCCTTTTTGAGTTCATCGACGGCGTTGTTTTTCATTTCACTGATCATAATATCACCACTCCCAATCTGTATAAAATAATATCTATTGATGCTCGGCAATGATCGGCTGGGCGTGAAGACGTGACCATTCGTTCTGTCGCTGCCGGCATTTTCTCACGAAAGCCTTTTCACCGATTTTACCATACGGTCTGTAACCCGTGTACAAATCATACGCATTATTAGAGCCGAATCTGACAAAGTTTTTGGCGATGATCATCAGCCGGTGTTGGGGTGGCCATGCGCTGATCGACTGTCCCACGGGTTTTCCTTTTCCTTTCTCAGTTATCCCACTCATCAAGCATCTATGCAGATGGTGTCGCCGTTGACTGCACATCTGAAGAAGCTGTGAACTGAGCAGCTTTTCGTACGATTGCGCAAGCCGTTTGAAATTCTCCCCCACTTCTGCATCGCGCCATTCCTGTCTCGCTTCGCCGATCAGTTCACTGTCGAAGATCTGGTGCCACTGTTCGTCTCGCTGCAGGAGCAGATGCTTTTCGACATGTTCATATTTTTTGCGCCGGCTAAAGAAACGGCATCGGCCTTCCGGTTCAATAGTTTTTAAATACCGTTCGGAAATCTTGGCGTTGTATGAGTTATTTTTCATCAGATATCCCCAAGTTATTTTTGTATTCAGAAAGCAGTTCAGGAAGGGCATCTTTATATCTTTTGCGCAGTTGATAGGCGTTGTCTTTGGAAATGTCAAGGATTTCACACAGGGTGTCGGCACTGAGCGGATAAAAGATCATCTCCATCAGATACCTGGCGTGTCTGTTTTCCAGTTTTTTTTTCTCCTTTCGGTAAGTGAATTCGCCGTTATTGAAGATACGATCTCTGATATCACCAAGAATGGCTGCGTATTTTTTCGCTTCTTTTTTATGAGATCGGGTCAACACGGCCTGGCAGTCATTGATAACATGTTCGAGGTGCTGCATGAGTTCTTGATTCCGCTCAAGAGTCCAGTCGACTCTCGGATAGAGTTGCATGCCGGCCTGTTCTTCTGTTTTAGTGAATCCGGAATCGGGAAGGTGGAGGTTAATTTGATAGAAATCCAGGTCTTCGGAATGGGAGCAGGTCGGGGAATCACATGTGATAAAGGAAGAGACACTTTCACCCTTGACATCATCAGGATTCCTGCCCCACTCGGGTATTGCGGTTATTTTCTCATCCCTGTTGGAGAGTCCCGAATGCTTGCTTAGATAATCACTTGCTTTTTTGCCGATAAAAGCATAGGAGGCAAGCATATATTCGGCATTTTCAGCGGTCACATAGTCTTTAATCAGTGTTCCATCTTGCGCTTTTGGAAAATAATAGTCGATGTAGAGATAAGCTACAAAATCATCTATATTGGGGTCTCCTTCTATATCATCATTACCGGGGTCTCGGGAAAGCTGACTGAAACCAACCTTTGGCGCGATCCATCTTATTCTGCGACGAATTAAAGCGAAAAGTTCTTCGAAATGTTTTACCCAACATGTTTCACGGTTTTTTATCGCCTGTAGGGCTTTTTCATCAAATGGCATCCGGTCTTCTCCAGATTAAGTAATTGCGTTCAGATACCGACATGAAAACATACAAAAATCGTATTTTCGTATTTGATCTACTTATAATACATGAAAAACCATTATTAATAATTAGGTTTTCCTCCGGCGGTGCGGTCTTTAGAACGTTCAGTGCGGCGGGGCAGATGAGCATGACGATCTCGATATGTTCGCCATCCCAAAGGCGGAGGTCCGAGTTATCGGCCTCGGTGGGCCTTGGCAGCGGGGTTAAGTGCAGTTTATCGAGCCCGGATTCAGCCGCCTTTGATTCAAGCATCTCTTTCAGCGCCGGGTAGAAGCTTTCCTCTCGCGCGTCACCCCGTTCATTCTGACGATGAAGGTTTTTCAGGTAGCTGTTGAATACACTTATTTTTCCCAAACAGGACCTCCGTTTCTGCCAGTGCTATTGAATATACACGGGATACATCTCAATACAAACTGCGATTATATGATACAGCCTGAGAAACTTAACTTCAAACGAATAAGCAAAATAGAGCTTATAATGCCTTTAAGTAGCGAAAATTAAGTTGTTCTGACGAACAGATATCTTTTTTGAAAAAAAGAAAGAAAAAACGCATGTAAGTGACGTTTCCCTCCAGTTGTATAACTATGATTCCTGATGGAATCCATTGTGCTCACATGGTGCCGTTCCCGTGTAACGTGCTGATTAAAAGGCTTTTACGGGTATTGTGAAGCCTGGGTGAGGCCTTACATCGCGTTTTAGTGGCCAAAAAAAGGGTTTAACTCAATCTGTGAATTACGTCCTTAATCCGGTTTTTCTTCAAATTCTGTTACATCAAGGGCGTCCAGAAATGCATTTACCCGTTCAAAAGCATCTCGCTGAATTCTTTCTTTTTCCTCTTGATCCCCAATATCTAAAAAACTGGCTGTCCAAACAGGGCCGGGTGCATCAAGATTCTTGAATTTAGCCTTTATCTTGCGGAGCCCCTCTCTAACAAGCTTGTTTTCTTTGTATCGATTGAAGATTTCACACAGCTTCTGGTGACCACCCGGGTAATTCAGAACTGAAAAATAGATGTCATAAGCATCTTTCTCTTTAAGTCTTTCCCAGATAGCTATACCTTTCATCACCAGAAAAGGTATTATTCCCGCGATTTTTATATCGACCTCATTTCGGGAACCATCGGGCATGCTCCCGGATATCTTTGCCCTCTGATTGTGCACAAATGCCAAATCACAACCTCTCGCTTTTCGTGCCCGCACATCCTGGACCGGTTGCGTGCGATG
>PUNP01000245.1 GCA_003551785.1 Candidatus Brocadiaceae bacterium
CATTTTCTGCATCTGTCGTAGCCAACTTGGCCCAAAAGCCAATACTGGAAAAGTTTTTGATGAAATGCTTCAAACGTGATTCCGCTGGCTAAGAGTATTGGTATTTCATGCGGTAAGCAAAAGCAAGCTCGTCCATCGTTAAATATGTGTCGATTTGCTTTGTATTGGACACCTGGTTCGCGCATGAAAACGGTAGGTATCCAATCTGGATAGTCTTTTGGAAATACCACTTCCAGTCGGTATGTACGCAGCGTTATACCGTGTTCATTGTTGGCGGGAAAAGCTCCGCGTAGGATCACACGGCCCTTTTCGATGTTGATATTTACATCCGGGAAGGTGCGGCGAATGTATGAGCTTTCGCTATCGAATAGCTCCGGGTTGTATTCGTACCACTTCATGTTTCAGCAAGCCCATTGACGTGGAGAACTGGATGCAGCCGCAGCGATGAGAGTATTGAAGAAGTCTTCCCCTTCTTCCTCATCCTCATCAATGAACTGGTCGAAGTATTTATCTTTGAAGACCTCTTTCCAGAGTTTGATGGCTTCATTCTTAGTGCAGGTTTCGTCCTTGACTGGACGCAGTTTTTCGAGTACCCATTTCAAACGGTCTTCGAACTCCTTCATCTTCGAGTCATCCGACCCCTTGGTCAGTTCTTCGCAGGAATCAACAGGATTGAAAACTTGGCGGCCAGTCAAAATGAGGCGGTTATAGATCGTTTGCATGGTCTCATAGAGCGCAATGTCGTCTCGTTCATTGCAAGCCAAATAATTTGCTTCCACAAGTACAGACTGGATCAACCCGGAGGGAAGCTTCCAGGAATTGCGGCTACGGGCGAACTTCTTTAACAGACAGACAATTCGCCGCATTTGCCGACCGTTGTTCTCGTTCGGGCTTTGATCGATGACGGCCTTGTTGAACCATTTTGTCAATTCTGTAGGATCAGATCTCCGCCACTCGCTGGATGCCAGTTCAAGAATATTTTCCCCGTTGTCATCTTCATACTCACGGTACACGGGAATATCAACATGATAATTCCCGGCGTAATACACGCGTATGCAGTTTTTGAGTACCTCGGGCGGGGTGTTGAAACTTCCGTCGTCCACACAGTCCCGAACCATATTGCGAGTAGCATGCGATGTCATATCACCGCCTTGCGGTCCTTTCAGATTGTCCTTGGAAAAAATAGAACCGTCGTCGATATCGTAGTCATTTTCAGGGTGTTGTACCATGGTGTGCATGGCGTATGATCCCTGCTTTATAAAATGCTTTGGTATTGGCTTTTCTCTCTCTTCCAAGCCCTTCTTCAGCCGAGCTTGGTTGGCCCTGCGGCGGTCTCGCATCTCATTGCGCTGTTTTTCGCCGAGCCGCACCTTATCGCTGTGATATTTTTGGATTTCTTTACTGCAGTCGATCATTATTCACTCTCCGCTGTTTATTGTTCTAAACTTTAGCTATTAATATAAGGTTTGTTCGGTCCGTAAACCGGCATCCATATTGTCAGGAGTAGATATAAAAGAGTTACAGCCAGTAGCAAATATAGGGTTATGAAATGAGCACTCCAACCATTTTTTACTTTTTTGTATTTTTCTGGAAGTATTGGCTTCTCTTCTGCGTGTAATCCCAATTCAGTTTCAATGTTGATCAATGCCTGCTTGTTTCTCTGTGCCCCACCTGAAAGCGCCTTTAGAAAGTAAATAGATACCATAGCCAGAGATAAAGCAAGAACCGATATAACAATCTTCTGGTGAATTCCTTCGCAGGGGGTATGCAGGAGATGCCAGCTTGCCGCCACCGCTAGACCTAAGACCCAGAGGGTAAACTGCATGCTCCGCGCCCGCATCTGATGCCACGCATGATTACGTTCCTGCATCTGAGCCATCAAAACTTGAAACTGTTGGTCATCATTCATATTCATATGGATCGCCTTTTCTGTGTGCTACGCTCCTTGCTTTTTTGAACAAATCTACTACCAGGTACTGGAAGGATCCTGCATATGTATCCTTTCTCTTACAATTAATACTGCTGAAAAATATGTTTTTTCTGGGAAACTAATTGAAAAAAACCAGATTTCGCATTATCTTAAGCTGTATTATCTTAAAAGAACTCACATAAGGGCAGGTATAGTGATCGACCGCACCACACAACTGATAGAGGATGCCGATTGGGAGCGTATCACGCTTGAACTTTACAGCTATGCAGACTGGAGTATTCGTAAACTAATCTGGCGGGGTTCACCTGCAGGGTCGGACCAAGGAAGTATAGCATTGGCAAACGGCAAAGATGCAAAAGATTATTGCAATGAGGCTATAAGAAGTATATTAGATTCCAAATCAAAACGCCACTGGCATCCAGAACGTGACCCCGATCTCCAGGCTTATCTTAAGTCAACGATGAAAAGTATGATTTGGAATGACTCACAGTTACTTGAAAACAAGACGACCCGAAGACAGTTTCCTGGCTTAGTTAATTCGGATGGCAAAGAAGTCGATATAATAGCAAATGCTGTTGGCGATGATGCTCCTCCGGATACCGAACTAGTACGGCAAGACTTGCAAAGTCAGCAGAAACTGTTGCTCGAAGCATTTCGCAAATCGATCGCGTCTGACTCTGAACTTACAGATTTACTAGATGCATATGAGGCGGGATTTACCAAACCTCGGGATGTAGCTGAAGTGACAGATTTGTCCGCTGAAAGGATCTACGAACTTAATCGTAAACTAAGAACGAAAATGAACAATTTCATTAAAGACATAGGCGTTAAACGCAAAGATATCATGAGAGGACCACTATGAATGAGAACGAATATCCTATTGAACACGAACCCCTACGGAATATTTTGAACCCTCTATCTGAAGAGGAATCTGAAGCGACAGCCACACAACTGCGAGAAAGTCTGCAAGACCGCGGCTATAACCCGGATCAACTTGTTGCTGATGCAAAGGAAATTGTAGCTGATACAGTTCATAAACGCCGCTTGGCGTGGCAGGATGAAGCTCGAAACAGACTGGAAGTTTTTCGGGAAAAGCAGAAAAAATCATCTTGGTTTACAAAGTCCAAAGAGGAAATTGAAAGAGGGTTTCTTACCGCTCTCAAAGGAGATTTTGGTCCTCAAATCCAAGCTGCTTTTCGTGAAAGAACCAACCTGACAACTGAAGACAAAGCAAAGATTATGGATGATTATGAACAACTTGGATTTTTAAACGAGGATACCAGCGATAAACCGGAGAGCTGAATGTGCGTAAGCAAGCGAATAGAGAATTAGCAGAGTCCAAGGCTCGTGAGATCCTGTGCACATTGGATCTTCGCAAGCCTGATGAGATTGACTTGGAGCTGGTAGCCGCTTATTACAAAGCTTTTGTTAAAGAAGACGATCTTGACAACTATGATGCGAAGATGGTTCGAAGAGACAGAGCGGCGATTATAACTGTGAATATACGAATATCCGAAGTAAGCCGTAAGCGCTTTTCCGTTGCTCATGAGTTCGGTCACTTCATTCTCCATTCTAAAACACGCCAGCTTACTTTATGTGATGAGCAGGATATGCAAACTTGGAAAGATTATGTTAGGCCCGAAGAAACAGAGGCGAACGCTTTTGCAGCCGAACTTCTCATGCCCGAAGCAATGATCGCATCGAGACTTGTCGGAAAAACACCGGATTTCCGGTTGATATCGGCTCTTGCCAAAAAGTTCAATACCAGCCTGACAGCTTGTGCCATACAGTTTGTCAAATACACACAGGAACCATGTATGTTGGTAGCCTCATATGAGCTTAAGCGAATCTGGTGGTGCAGTAGCAAATCTTTTCTTCCGGATTTTTGGATTCGCAATGAAGAAAACTTACACCCTTTTAGCATTGCATACGAACTTTGTGGAAATAGAGAGCGCAGAACAAGGGCACATGATATCTCTGCCGGTGCGTGGTTAGATCGTTATGATGCTGATGGCAAGGAGTGCGTTACCGAAGACAGCATTACTCTTGGTGGATACGGACTGACGCTCTCACTTATTTGGATTCACGATGTTATTTGAGGGATCATGCTGGGGACTTTTCAGTCTGATCCCGGAGTCTGTATTGCGGAAGCAATGTGGGGCAGTCCTACGATTAACTTTAATCGGTAGTACTGAGCGGTTCAATCTCGGACACCTGTTGCTCGGATGTTTTTTTGCCTTCCTTATCGAAAACAGAAAGCTGCACCTTAGTTCTGGCAGATGACATGACAGCGACAAGGTGGATTATTTCCCGCACTCATATAGATAAAATAAAATTTAAGGGAAGAATGACATGGGTGAAGGAACTTCTAAAGAACTCAGCATCAGTCTGCCGGGCGAGTGGGCATTGAAAAAGGCTTTTGGACCGATTTTAGAAGAATGCGGTGAAGATTTATGATCCCTCGGGTCGGACCTGCGGAAGTTGTTCACTATCAACTTATCAACCTCCATGAGAGGGTGTTTTCACAGCTTAGAACCTCATTTTCGGTGGTAAAATC
>PUNP01000085.1 GCA_003551785.1 Candidatus Brocadiaceae bacterium
GAAATTAGGTGTTGACTTCGAACTTGAAGCAAAAGAAGGACAAGGCCTGAATGAAAGTGAGCAAACATATCAGGCCATGAAAGAAGCAGCCAGGCAGCTTGGGGTGGATTTTGAGGGAGAGGAGTAGCTGAAAATATATGGGGCAGGAAGAAATCGCCGGTTATCCAAGTTGGGAGAATGTAAATAGTCAGCATATAAATAAAAGTTTTTTTTCGGGTTAGGCTCATATCACCTGATCTGGTTGAAAATACAAATAAAACGGGGCAAATAAACAAAATTTATAGTCGTATAGGAGCTACAAGATGAAAAAACCGTCACGTGAACTTGTGGAGGCGTTTTTCAAGTGGTTTCATGCTGATCCCCATTCAGAGAATGAGGATTATTATGTCGGTACTATAACTGCTGAAAATTTGAAGAAAATGCAACGGGCGGAATTTATTGATTTCTTCTCCCAGTTTGCAAAAGAGGGTGGAAAGGTGCAGACCGGAGGGGAACGGACGTCTTCCATGTTAAAGGACACGATGGAGAAAAAATATGATAAATTCCGATCATTCGTATTGGAGCCTTTCTCAGAAAATTTCCAGGTAACGGAATGGCTGGAAAACATCGAAAAATTTAAAGGTTTCGGTGCAGGTATAGCTACGATATATCTCCACAGGGTCGACAAAAAACGCTTTGCCATCGTTAATGAAAAAGCGAAAGAAGCCGTCCGTCTCTTTGCTGTTCAGGTGCCTTCAAATGTGCCGAAGGCTTATAAAGCAATAAGAAAAACCTGGGAGCAGTTTATCCAGTGGTATCCGGAATTCGACAATTTTTATCGTACAGATGCTCTGAGCCATTTTTTGATAGCTGTAGACCCAACCTGGAAGGATAAGATTAACAACAATGTTTATGAGTTTCCCTGTTTAAAATCCTTCTTCGAATTGTTTGCGGAAACACTTAATTTACCCATAAGCAATATAGCGCAATGGTTTTCGGATCACGATTGGAATGAATTTGGCCACAGAGAGGAAAGTCTTGAGGAATTACAAGATGTTTTGAAAAAAAGACCAGTTGATGTCGATACTTTGTCGAAAATCATCCAAAAAGGCTATCTGGTGGGTGGTTTTGCCGGCACCCACGCCAAGGTAAAGAACTTTTTTGAGCAACAGGATGCCGGAGAGATTGTAGAGTCTCTCATCGCTCCTAAAAACGGAAAGCCAACACCCGCACAAATTGATAAATTTATCGAGACCGCGACAGCGACAGCGTTTAGAACTCCTGAGGGAAAGCCTGCTAAATCGGAAGCGGCCCTCCTGGCTAGCGTGTTGCTGGCTGCTGCCTATCCGGACAACTTTGTTGATTTCAGGCAGGGTAGATGGAACTGGGCCAGTGATGTGTTTGACTTGCCCGGCTACCCTACTAAAGGAACTTATGGCGAAAAGATAACATGGGCGGGACAAACGGCAAAAAAGATTTCAAAATCCTCGTTTTTTCAAAGACTTTTTTCTGACTGGGAAATGGAACCGTTGTGGATCATTGGGGCACTTGTCTACCTCTCCAATAAGGACGAACAGCTGAAGGAATGTGCTGAAAAGATCCAAAAAAGATTTAATGGCGAAACCAAATTTGATTTTGCCTACCCTTTCGATAATTTGTTCTTCTCGCTGAAGGAAGTAAAGGAGGCTTTTGGGCTGCTTCGCAGAGGCATGGAGCTGCTCGGACTTGGCCCGGATGATGAAGAGGACAGGCGTATATCATGTACTCTGCAGGAGAGGGGCAGAAAGTGTATTCTGCGCGTCAACTACTGTTCCTGGGCGGTAATGGCCGTTATCCGCGATTCGAACGATAAGCTGCTCTTTGAGTTCGCCTGCCGCGATGATTTGGTGCCAGAAGAAAACTTGCGTGAGCTTCAGGAGGGATTTGCAGCAACCATAGAAGACCATGTATATCATCTTGCACATATCCCGTTCGAAACCGTAGAAAACTATCAGAGCGCTTTCGAACTGTCTCTTCAGGCTATAAAGAAACACTTTGCCCGTCACAAAGCAACGCCCTGGCGTCAATTTCATCGACCGGAGTTGTTTCACGCTTTTTTTGACAAACAAGCTCGACGTAATCTTCTTGAAAAAGGTGTACCGGTTAAACCTATTTTGGATATGTCTGTTCCGGAGTTAGAGGAAAATGGTTTTGCCTTTGATATCGCCAGAGATGCTGGCGGGTTATATTTCCCAGAAAAAATTAGGGCAGCTGTGAACTCCCAGATAAACGCAGCCCTCAAAACTGGCAAGCATATCATCCTGATCGGACCGCCTGGCACCGGGAAATCAAAGCTGGCAAAACAGATTTGCCTGAAATACCTGGGTGATAGGCCAGATAAGTTCATCTTCACTACAGCCACTTCCGACTGGACAACTTACGATACCATCGGCGGTCTTGCACCGGATTCGAAGGTGGGAGGAGAACAGCTTGCTTTCAAACAGGGGGTGTTCCTTGATTGTTTCAAAAATGAAGACAGCTTAACCCCAACCAATCGGTGGCTAATTATTGACGAAATTAATCGGGCCGATATCGACAAAGCCTTTGGAGCGCTTTTTTCTGTGCTTGCCGGAGATCGGATCACTCTGCCCTACAAAATAGAAATGGAAAGGATTAGGGTAAGGCCACAAGGTGAGGACGAGGATTTCGACACTATCTCTCCTCACGAGTATGTGATGCCCAAAGATTGGCGCATAGTAGCCACGATGAACACGTTCGATAAAACCTCCCTTTATGAAATGAGCTACGCCTTTATGCGTCGTTTTGCCTTCATACCGGTTGGCGTCCCTGATATCCCGGAAGATGGGGAAGAATTAAAGGCTTTAATAACTGAGTATTGCAGCGTTTGGAAAAGAGAAGTCTTTTATCCATACGCAAAAGAAATAGGGACTCTGTGGAGAAGGATAAACGATATCCGAACTATTGGCCCGGCTATCATCAAAGATATGTTAGAATATCAGAGGTCCTCCGGTGATAACGATTGGACATCTGCTTTGATCATGTATGTTTTCCCACAATTTGAGGGGTTGACAGTCGATAAACAGGTCGAATTTGTCAAAAACGTAGATATTGCCAGGTTGTGCGGAGATTCACATGATGAGATTATTGAGCACGCCGCAGACTTTTTCGGCATCGAGAAAGAAAGGTTCGAAGAAAAAGCATCAGAAAAAACATGAGTGTATCCGCCAGACAACTGATTGATGAAATCAAGGATGACTTTTGTCATTATCTGCGGCAGGGGTTCCGGCCCGATAATATCGTTGCCGATTTGCCGAATCTGAACGTCGACGACGTGGAAAACCTCCTGAAGTTGCATTTTTTGATGCGTGGTGACGTGCAGGAGTTTGTGGATGAACTTCCGAAGAGACTCAGGCGTCTCAAAATCAGCACCAAAAGGGAAAGTGTTGCTTTAAAAGGTGAGGTAAGGGGAAGGATACGCTGGGATTCCACATTTCATCATCGCTACCAGTCGGGAGGATATGATTCAACCGTTTTTGTCTGTGGCCAGTCCCATAAAAATCACAACATCCCAGAGAACCTTGTGTTAAAAATGCTGCTCCTTGTTCTGTATGATATTGTGGAAGAAAATAATGACATACTGGAAGGGAATCCCGAGTGGCTCAAGGAATGGTTTGGCGAAAAACATTTGCAGAATAAATTGCGACATAGCTGCCTGAGAAACATCCACATTAAAGGGATTGAACTGGAAGATGGGCAGATAATTACCGATCGAATGATCAGCACGGCACGGAACTCCCGAAAAATTATTTATCAGGATGCAGCCAAAATGCTGTCAGATTATCGCGACATCATAAACTACGACCTCAAACCAGAAAAAGCTCAAGACCTCCTCAAAGACACTTTTATCCAACCACGGCATGAGGAACGGCTTTTTGAGCTGTACTGGCTGATAAAAATAATAAAAGCCTTTGATACCAGCGGAGATTCCATTCAATTCAAATTAATACGTCCGCAGAAGTCTTTTCTTGCAGAATGGGAACGCAATAATTACACATATCGCATTTACCATGATACAGTGGAACCGTTTAAGTTTTTTGTCCGAATGGATGACGAGCAATATGACTGGCGATCTTTTTCACCGGATTCTTACATCCATAGAACTGGAAGGATAAGAGAAAAGTTTGAGGAACTTTCGAAGAAATTTTTCGATCAAAAGGCTTCCGATGGGCTTTGGGGCGGCAGGCCAGACATTATTTTGACCTCTACAAAGCATGGCGAAAAAAGACCGGAACAGGTTTTTATCGGGGAAGTGAAATATACTTCTAACCCGGTTTATGCACGTGTAGGGTTAAGAGAGCTGTTAGAATATATGGCCTTTGTTCAAGATAAGGAAGGAGAAGGGGCGTATGTAGACCAGCGGGATGGAGAAAATCGTGAGGCCATCTTGAATTCTCCCCGAGTTAAAGGTATGCTCTTTA
>PUNP01001027.1 GCA_003551785.1 Candidatus Brocadiaceae bacterium
AGAGTGCCTGCTGGTCCCGGATATGGCTTTGGCGGTAGCTGAGAGCTACGCTACGAACGGCAAAAAGGTGTTGGTTCTTTTGACCGACATGACGAATTATTGTGATGCGCTCAAGGAAATCTCTATTACCATGGAGCAAATTCCCTCCAACCGCGGTTATCCCGGCGACCTTTACAGTCAGCTGGCGCGCCGGTACGAAAAAGCGGTGGATTTTACGGATGCAGGTTCCATTACCATTCTTTCTGTAACTACCATGCCAGGTGATGATGTAACCCATCCGGTCCCGGATAATACGGGGTATATTACCGAAGGACAGTTTTATCTGAAAGGTGGACGTATCGATCCGTTCGGTTCGCTCAGCCGTCTGAAGCAGCAGGTCAACGACCGGACCCGTAATGATCACAGAGCGGTTATGGATAATATGATTCGTCTTTACGCTGACTGTCGTGAGTCACGAGAGAAATTGTCGATGGGTTTCAGAATGAGTCCGTGGGATAATAAACTGCTCCAGTACGGTGGTCTTTTTGAAAAGCGTATGATGGACCTTGATGTCAATATCGCCCTTGAAGAAGCCCTTGACCTTGGCTGGCAGACAATGGCTGAGTGTTTTGAGCCGGCGGAAACGGGAATAAAGACAGACTTACTGAACAAATACTGGCCGAAAGACGGTTCCAATGCCAAAGATTAAACTGACAAAGAATGAATTGAAGGCGCAGCGCGACGCATTGCAGAGGTTTATGCGTTTTCTGCCGACTTTGCAGTTGAAAAAACAGCAGCTGCAGCTGGAAACCCGCAAGGCTCGGCGTGAGCTGCGTGAGCTTGAAAATGAGCAGAAGGAGTTCCGGAAGAATCTTGAAGAATGGATTCATCTTATCGACGAGCATCATGGACTGGAATTGAAAAAATATATCCAGGTGGAGCGTCTGGAGGTGGAAACCCGGAATATTGCCGGAATTGACACACCGGTCCTCAAGGAGCTTGTTTTTAAAGAGGCCGACATAGATTTTTTCTCGACACCGGTGTGGTATGATGATGCCTTGGAAACGATTCGGAAGCTGGCCGAACTGTATTTACGCTATCAGATACTGGAGGAACGGCTGGCAGCTTTGGAAGAGGAGTTGCGGATTACAACGCAGCGGGTGAATCTGTTTGAAAAAGTAAAGATTCCGGAAGCTCGCGAAAATATCAGGATCATACAGATTTATCTCGGTGATCAACAGACTGCGGCTGTTGGCCGGGCCAAGATTGCGAAACGAAAAACTCAGGCCTTACAACATTAGATGAGATGATTGAACCGATGAAAAAAGTTAACGTGATCTGCCTTTCTTCGGACAGAGCAGACACGGTCGAGCAGCTTGCTGATATCGGCATTCTTCATATTGAGGAGGTCAAACCGCCGAAATCCCGGGATCTCGATGATCTGGTAACTTATCGTGACCGTGTTCAACGTGTGCTGATGCTTCTTCACGCGCGCGAGAATCCGGCAGAAAAGGTGGAGGAACCCGGTGAACACCGTTGTTCGGAACTTGTCGATGATATTCTGGAAACTACCCAGGAAAACAATCAGGCACGAGATAAGTTACATTACTGGCAACGTGCGTATGTTCAGGTCGAACCGTGGGGAGGTTTCTCACGTGATATGCTGTCGGATCTGGAAAGGAAAGGGGTGAAAATCCATCTCTGTGCTGCGAATGAAAAAGAAATTCCTGAACTCCCCGATGATGTCGTTTTTGTGCCGGTTAAGCGTGTGAAGAATTATCTTTACTTTGCGGTTGTAATTCCTGAAGATTCGGAGCTTGAAGTAGAGTTGCCGGAAGTTCATTTGCCGGAAGAAACAAATCTCGAGGTGATTGAATCGCAGATCAATACTTACGAAGAGCGGATTCAGAATTTGAACGATGCACTGGATAAATTTGCCGCATATCGTTCCCTTCTGGAGAACCATCTGGCGGATATAGATGAGCGCATCAGTTTTCTTCGCGCAAAAGAAACGATGGGTGAAGATCGTTCGCTCTGTTACCTTGAGGGTTATGTGCCGGTTGACAGTCTCGATAACTTGCAGCAGGCGGCTAAGAAAAACGGATGGGGCCTGTACGTGAGTGACCCGGATGAAGATGATCCGCAAGTTCCTACGAAGATTACTCTGCCGAAATGGGTGGAACCCATCCGGGTTGTTTTTCAGGCTATGGGGATTACCCCTGGATATCGTGAAGTCGATATCAGTGCCTTTTTCATGGTTTTTCTTACGATCTTCTTTGCCATGCTGGTTGCTGATGCCGGTTATGGTGTGTTATTTTTTGGGGCGGCAATATTAGCCCGAAGGAAATTCAAAGACGCGCCGTCACAACCCTTCTGGCTGGTCGGCCTTTTCGGCGCTATGACCATGGTATGGGGGGCATTGAACGGAACGTATTTCGGTATTCAGACGGGACTGGGACCGTTGGCGAACCTGGAGTTGGAATTCTTTACCGGTGAAGAAGGCGATACGAATATCCAGCGATTGTGTTTTTTCCTGGGGGCACTGCACCTGACGATTGCACATTTCTGGAATGCGATAATCTATGGCAGGTCATTGAAAGCGGTCCGTGAACTGGGTTGGGCGATCACGGTCTGGGGTAATTTTTTCCTTGCCCGGATGCTTGTCGCCGGTGACCCGGTGGAGTCACAAGTGCTCGCTTTCTATGTGCCGGGGCTGTTGATTGTGGTGCTGATAACGGTAATCAGGGAGTTCGGTTTTAGCAATCTGCTTCTGATGGTTTTTAGTTTCATCAACGCCTTTGTGGATGTGGTCTCGTATATCCGGTTGTATGCCGTTGGCATGGCCACTGTTGCGGTGGCACAGAGTTTTAATAACATGGCATTGGATATTGCATTCCCGGTCTGGCTTCAGCCTTTGGCGGTGGCGTTGATTCTGCTCCTGGGGCATACTTTGAATATTCTTCTGGCATCCATGAGTGTGCTGGTGCATGGAGTACGGCTGAATGTTCTCGAATTTTCTCAACACCTGGGAATGGAGTGGACGGGCAAACAATACGATCCGCTGACGCGCCGCCGGAAGCAGTCGGTACAATCGGGTTCTGAAGCCTGAATGTACTCTGCAAGCTGGTTCATTCACGGGTTCAGGAATATAAATTGCGTTAATTTTTTGCATTGATCAGATACTGAATTTCGATTTTGACCTGCCTGCGTGGATACGCAGAGAGGTGACGATATGGATAACGATGCCGATTTCAAGGCAGTTTTAAATATCAGCATGGAAAAAAATATAAACTAGTTAACTGAAGGAGTTTTAATTATGGATGCAGCTTTAATTACATCACTTGGAAACTTGGGGGCAGTTTGTGCGGTGGCTTTTGCAGCCATGGGATCGGCTTTAGGAACCGGGGCAGCCGGTATATCGGCTGTTGGCGCCTGGAAGAAGTGTTATGCTCAGAATCGTGCAGCTCCTTTCATGGTCATTGCCTTTGTCGGCGCGCCTTTAACGCAGACGATCTACGGACTGATTCTTATGAACCAGATTTCGGGTATTGCTGGTGAACTTGGAGATGCCCCGGGATTTGCAGCTCTTATTGCGGCTGGTCTGTTCGGCGGAATAGCGATGGGATTCTCCTCCTGGATGCAGGGACGGGCCGGTGCTGGCGCCGCAGATGCCCTGGCGGAGACCGGCAAGGGTTTTGGTAATTACCTGATCGTTCTCGGTATTGTTGAAACCGTCGCACTCTTCGTCATGGTCTTTATCGGCTTCGTTGGCGATGTCTTGATCGTCTGATCAAGTCAAGAGCTTGTTGCCGCCCCGAGATTTGGGAGCCCGCGACCTGGGAGAGGAATTAATAGAACTGTTCCTGAGCAGGTATCGGGTTCTGAATATATGATCTGGAACAGGCCTATGGCGACATCAAGTATGGCGACATCAATCTTTCAAATATTTCATTCTTTTAAAGGATTGAGCATGTTTGCGTTTGGTTTCCGCCAAGTAATTTTTGCCAGCCAGATATCACCATTTTCTTGACGTCCGTCCCTTGGCCATTCGCCTGTTACCACATAACTCTTGGTCCGGTCAATGGGCCAAACCCAGAAGTTGCCGACCGGCAGGCCTTTATCGGGAACAATCACACGTTCTGTGGAGCGTATCAGCGAAAGATTTTCGGTATCAATATCAGCAATATGCAAAGGTGCACGGTTCCGGAAAACGTCTTGATTATCGTCACGGATACGGGTGTAAACAAGAAAAAGACCTTCAGAGTGTGACAGCAATTTGGTCATCGTCGAATGCATGGCTATCGGCTCGCCGTTATCCCATGTCCAGGGGACGGGCTTGTTCCACGAGCGACCACGATCATCGCTCGTTAAAACGTAACCGTGACCATCTTCCGCTCTTACCGTCATGAAGTGGCGTCCTCCATATTTTGCGATATGAGGTTCAAATAACCCGCGCATTTTGTTGTTCGTCCAG
>PUNP01000622.1 GCA_003551785.1 Candidatus Brocadiaceae bacterium
TTAAGATATCAGGCGGCAGGGCCAGACTGACGCATGTTTCAACCGGCATTTACGGTGAGGATCGGATTGAAATAATCTCGGGGCTGGAAAGGGGTGATGTTGTAATAATACGTCCGCCTGCAGAACTCGAGCCGGATAGCAGAGTTAATATAAAAAACTAGCAACAGACTAATCCGGGCAAGCCGGAATCTGGAATGAAGAATTAACGGCAACGGATATGAAAACGCAAATCCGCCGCACCCTTTAAGGGCACTTGTTTTTTCGCACGTTTTGCACACGCAGTGAAAGGATTCAGAGGCAGCCGCATGCTCCTTTCTCTCTACGCAGATATCCGGCTACAAGTTCCATGAAAAAACCATCTTATACCTGTGAAACCCCACATTCCATTGATATTCAATTTCAATGCCGGGCCCGATTTAGATACTAATTAACCGTTTTGTATTACCTTATGCCATTCGGCGCCCCCACCTGGGGAAGGGAACCGGTATAACGAGATTCCAGTATGGACTTTAGCATATCTGCTTTGAAACTATTAACTTCATCTCTGTAATTTGGATCTTCGGAAAGATTGTTTTCTTCCCATGGATCTGTTTTAAGGTCGAAATATTCCTCCGATTCTTCCCCTGTATACAGTATCAGCTTGCGATCCCGGGTGTGTGCCATGGTAAGGTGTTTATCCTCGCAGTAAACGCACCTGGGAGCTTCAGTGGAATCCCCTTCGGTGAGTCTCTTCCAGTTACTGCGCCCATCCAGCCGATCGGGGGCATTGAGTCCCAGCGCGGTCAGCAGAGTCGGCCCTATGTCAATATGGCTAAAAAGCCCGCTGTCAACAGTGCCACTCCGTTCCGATCCCGGAAGGCGAAACAACATTGGAATGCGCACAGTTTGTTCAGTCATTACCCACTTGTACATTATATCATGGTCTCCAAGATTTTCACCATGATCACTTGTGAAAAGTATCAGCGTGTTATCAAGCATGTCATTGCTTTCGAGTGCAGAGAGAATAGCACCTACCTGTTCGTCCAGTTGCGTGATCTGTGCGTAGTAATGGCGACGCATACGTGCCATGTCTGAATCGGACTTGCCTCTGATGTCGTATTTTGGCACGCTGTGAGAGGGCGGTTTTTCCCAGTTTGGCGGATTATCCACGTTGTTGTCCCGTCCGTGGTAGTATGGCGGACGGTATTCAATGCCATATCTGTCTGTGTGAGGCATGGGCACTTCGATGTTATCATACATTCTTAAAAAACGCTCGGAAGGGGCAAACGGATCGTGCGGCCCCTGAAATCCGATATGCAGAAAGAAAGGAGCGGTCTCTTCATAATCACGAATCCACCTTGTAGCCATATCTCCGACATATGTGTCGGGGTGGTATTTTTCATCCAGAGGGAACACATCCGATACGCATTTTTCAAGCCATTTTCCATCAGCGGTCAAAAGTTTACAGTAATTTTCCTGTCCTTCTTTCTTAATATATTTGGCATAATCGTCATGCGACCCTTCCATTTCAGGAAAATTCTCAACGTAGACACGTTCCTCAAACCCCATCATCGCCTCACGCGGGCTGTGATGGACCTTTCCTATCGCTGCGGTGCGGTAACCTGCATCACGGATATCATGAACCCAAGTGCGATTATGAGCCCAATGGTTAAAACTGTAACATCCAGTATTGTGGGCATACTGGCCGGTATAAAACGCAGCACGAGAGGAAATACAGGTTGCTCCGCAGCAAAAGGCGTTGGTGAAACTTACACCTTCATTTGCAATGCGATCAAGATTCGGAGTAATCATCCAGTCATTTCCGTGTGCACCAATGGTATCGGCACGCTGCTGATCGGTTTTGATAACTACTATGTTTGTTGGCTCATAACTCATAATACTTTCCTTCTTACGTTAACACAAACCCTATTCGGATAACAGGCATATTGCCTCTCATTCTCCCACATACAAAATGACGGTTGAATGTGGCCCTATTGTAAAGGGGACGGTAACATCGACTATCTCACCGGAAACGAGGTCGAGTGCCTCGGTTATTCCGATATCGTCCGGTATCTCCAGCTCAAACGTGTTTTCCCTGTAAGTACCTTCTTCTGTTGTGTTCATTCCGATAAGGTAGTCCCCATACCGAAGCGTATAGAAGTCTGCCATCCACGCCCTGATATCCCGACTCCGCCACTGGTCAGCCGCATCAATATCCGGCGCGGCCGGTTCTATTTGCGCCATGCCGGGGGGTTCAAAATCTAAAGAACCGCCGTCGGCGGTCTCGGCTAATTTCGCGCCGGAGATCACGTCCGATATCCACTCATTTGTCGGAGTCCTGTATAAAACTCTTCCCACAGGCCTTCTTATGGTGCCCGGTACTATGAAAGCCCCCTGGACCAGCACATCGCCGTGGTTAATCACGAAAAGCCCGAGGCACTCATCGGCCCAGGCAAAATCTTCATGCTCGGGGTCCACGGGCAGCGGCCTATCAATACCAAAATCGCGTCCTAGACGACCCGGATATCTCATTCCTCTGAACGTGAATATTTCGGTGCTGCGCAGAATCCCGAACCCGGCCGCGTCATTGGCAGGCCGACGGGATATAATCACACGGGCCCGCCTCAGCTCCTCAGCACGTTCTTTCGCTTCCGGACAACTCAGCTCATCCGCCACCGGGGCGGCTTTTCCCGGCGTATCTTCTCCATAATGAGAAGCATGGCCGTGCTCTTTTCCCAGCCCCGCTCTGCTTATTATGTAGAAGGGATAGCCGGCATCAGCAACCTGTCTGACCCATGCCCTTCGGGGATAAGGCGCGTAAAAGGGTTTCATACCCAGGATTTCATATACATAACGGTCTGCCTCCTCTTCGGGCAAAGCCATTTCAGGGTTTAAAAATTGCAGTGCTTTTTGCGCCCTATACAACGTCCGGGAAACGTAAATCACCTGGTTGGACATCTCCCTTCTTCCGCCGCCACTGCCTTTGCGCCAGTCAAAGCCGTCTTTAAAAAATTGCGCATAGGCTTGCCGCCGCGGTATGGAGGCGATCTGAGAGTCACTCTCCGGGTCAATCGGCTCATTAAGCAAACCGCTTTCTTCGAAAGCGTCTTCGAGCACTGTCACACAACGCCCCAGGAATCCATGGTAATGCCACGGAGTATTCCCCCCCCTATCGACAGCTTCAGCTACACCCAACGCATTCTGTCTGAGAGTCGCATTGTCTAGCGTTTCTCTGACAGTCTCCAAAATTTGATCAATCTCTTCCCGGCCGACCCATTCTGCCTGGTAAAAGTTGGTAAACGCCAGCAGGCTTCTCAGGTGCGTTGGATTTCGAGGGTCTGTAGTTACTCGATTCCGAAGCAGAGACTCGAAACGCCCCCTTTCGCGTTTTTCTCTCTCCTCCGAGGTAAGTTCTTCCGACGGCCGCGGCGGGCCCCCCTCGAAGGGTTCACCCTGAACCTCATCCGCCGGCGGGATAAAGTGCTCAGCTGTGTGCGTATAAGCGGCGTAAATGCCATGACTGGCACGGGAGTCTGTTGCATTTTGGACCCGAAGGCGTACCGTAGAGTTGCCTTCGGTCATTGGAAACGGTATGGGAACCGTCCTGTATATAAAACGTTCCGGAAAGGCTCCGGCTGCGGAAGAGTCACCGAATGGCCAGAGTCGGGGCCAGCCGTTACCATGTACGGGATTACCGTCCGCATCGGACAAATTCAAAGGGGTTTGTTCACTGTCGGACCCCCAGAATTTAAGCGTCAGGTAATTTTGCATTTCTGGATCCGTTTCCATCTCAAAACTCATCCACGCGTTTTCCGTCTCTTGATTATCCCCGCTTCCCGGCAAAAGACGCCGGCAACTTTGCCCGAGGCCGGGTCGGTACCGTAGCAGGTGTTCGACGGCATCAGGGTATTCAACGTCTCCAATTATTACCTGTCCAACGAAGAAACGGTTCGAGCGCCACTCCTCCGTGACGCCTCCGGAGATAATCCGCACGTAACGAGTTTCCACCGGATCAAAACGGTAAGTGTCTCTGCCGCTGCCTTGTCCCGCGTACACATTCTGCCATTCTTCACCATGGAGACTGGTTTCTATCTCAAAATTGTAGGTAAGACGGCCGCCTCGAGCCCAGGCGATTTCAACATGTTCAAGCTCAACCGGTTCACTCAACTCATATTCTATCCATTCTCCAAAACCGCGAACATTCCATTCTCCACCGGATTTCAAAGTGTTTTTCGCACCGGAACCTGCGGTGGCTACTACGGAAACGATATGGGGCGAGGGTCTGTCGGCAGCATCCTCAGCTACTACAACTTCACTTTGGTGGCTTTCGAAGTTATGCTTTCCCTCCGATTCCATATTACCGAAATACAATTTATCCAGCGGTTCGGAAGCCCCGGCGGCAAAAGCAAACGGAACAAACATCAGACACGCTACGACCAGTGCAACTTTACCCCGGCCCACACGAAAAA
>PUNP01000984.1 GCA_003551785.1 Candidatus Brocadiaceae bacterium
TGGCCCATACGTTCAGACCATCCGGCGTCATCGGTGAGCAGTTCCCACGTTTCTCCTTTATCATCGGAGCGCCACACATCGTTATTATACCCACCATCTTGTCCTCCCATGAGCACAATAGTGCCACAGGGCAGAACGGAGCTCGCCATTGCATTACGGACACCCCACTCAGCCTGTTCGTTCTGCTGAGACCAGGGCCCCGAGTAGCTTTCATCCCCGAAGTACCATGCCCGGCCGGAGACGACCCCTTCGGTCAGGTCGGTAAACTGCACCTCGTGCGGGACATCCCCGGAGGTCTCATCCGCCTCGAAATCCGCCGAAGGCAAGGCAGGAACAGCAAACACTAATTCTTCTACCGTCTCTGTATCGCTTCCGCCGTCATTTGTGGCGATCAGGCTGACGTCAAATTCGCCGTCAGTTTCATAGGTATGGAGCGGATTCTGCTCGGAGGACGTATTGCCGTCGCCGAAATACCATGCCCACCCTGTGGGGCTCCAGTCAGACTGATTGGTAAGATCCACCTCAAGCGGAGCCTCTCCCGCCCTCTGCTCGCCTTCGAAATCGATGGAAGAACCTGCTGATACAAATTCAAAACTCATAACGGCACAGAAAATAAAAACGAATTTTGATAACACACCTGTTTTTTTCATATTACCTCTCTCCTTTTCCTTTGCAAAGATATTATTTTGTTGTTCCGGATCCCGTCTTCGACGAAGGCAAGGACATCCTCCTCTTCATAATATCCTTTTTCTTCCCACTCTTCGGAAATCTCCTCCAGCTCCAGACTCCCCCGCCGGCGCTGCCAGAGTCCGCGGAAATGTGTCATTCCCGTATCTCTGATCCTGTAGGCATGACGCACGCGTTCCATCATATCATCGGTAAACCAAATCTCCACGTATCGTGTATATTGTGCCAGATCCAGCAGACGTGCACGTATGCCGGGATCGTCACCCGCGAGTTCGAGTGCTTCATCAATGGAACGATACATCCGCCCGATCAAATCCTCGCTGAGCAGTGGATTATTATCGCCGTCAATGAGGCTGTAGAAATCCCTCATCGGCTCCTTTGCCGGACCGAACGCACGGGTCAGGTAGTCCTCCTTCAGCTCATCAACCCGCTCCGCCTCCTCAATATCCCAGAGAATACGGCTTGCAGCATAATAACCCAGCCCACACGGCCCCCAGTTATCGCTCGACTCGGCGTCGTGAAAGCGTATATTTTGGGAATGGAAATCGGGGATGCTCTCGGCCATATAAGCAGGGCTTGATGCACGGGCGCGCCCCGGCAGGTCCCAGTCCCAGGGCATTACACTGAAATAATCGTATATACCCATGACGGCGCCGCGGTTCTGCCATCCTTCTATGATCTCATCGAGTGTATAGCCCCCCCTGATGAAGCCGGCCGTCGCACTGACAATAACCTTTGGATGGACGTCTATTGACGGAGGAGGAGAATGAAAACCGTAAGCATAAATACCGACATATTTATCACCCATATCCAACTCGTTAATCGCTACCGCCACCTCATTGGCCAGCAGCAGCACGCGGTCGCTTATACTGCCCATCTCAGCGCATGGTTCACACTCGCACCAGTTGCCGCCGTCGGAAGGATCCATAGAAATGCTGTCCCGCTGAGGATTCTCTTTCATGACCCGCTTTGCATGATTAACCACTACCTCGCGGAGTCCCGGGTTGGATATGCAGAATTTTATATTGCCCCTCCATTCGCCGGCAAGGCGTCTCTCGCCGTCAACCAGAGCATAGAACTCAGGATTTTCACTGAACTCCTCGATATTGTCGCGGATTATCCTTCCATAGGCATGGCCGGAATGGAGCTGAAAACCCCGCCTCACCCTGTTGCGCTTGCGCCACTCCTCATAGCCGTCCCGCCTTTCAGGGCGGACACCGTGACCGTACCAGACACGCCTTGCATGAAAGTCCGGCTTCTCAAAAACATCTATGGCGATTGAAACTACACCCAGCTCCGGCACCACCTCCCAGACCTCACCGGGGAAAAACTGGCGGTATCCGAGACGGTACAGCAGGTCCCATACGGCGTTCTCAACGGCAAGTTCGGTAGCCCCGAGTACCAAAACTCCATTATCATGCGAACGCAGTATGTATTCTTCCCTGCGCAGCGGGTCGTCCGGATCAAAAAGATCAGCCACACCGGCATCCGGAAAATCAGCTGATACACCCACCGTTATGCCCGAAGCTTCGTTGTCTTCCAGTACTTCAAATTCCGCGCCGCTGATGCGCTCCAGAACGTCTTTGAGGCTGGAAGCGGCATGACGAACTTCTTCGCGAGCCTCGGGAGCAACCACCACCGGAAGCAGAGCCCGGGAATCCTCGGCCATCACTACCTCGGCGGCGGAAACGTCAGAGAACGAAAACAGCAAAATGAAGGTAAATACCGCAGCAATGAACTTCCCACCTTTAGCACTCAACATGTCCTGACCTCCTTATATTATCAGTGAACACCGTTTTACGTTATCAGCATTGCTCTTTGCCGGTGGAATACTGATTCAGAGCGACGTAATGATTTAACATATCGCAGCCGTGCCTCCACCAACAATAGAAAACGCTTTCCAAACAAATTTAATCTTAGCTCATTGCGAATAGGAAGTCAAGGAAATATGCAGGATAGCTACGATTGTGAGTGCCGATCACTCAGAAACGGGTCGGGATTCGGGCTGTAGGCATCCAGGGCCAATCCCCTGAGGTCGGCAACGACCTCCCGGCGTTCGGCTTCGTACAGTCGCCAGATGACCCTCAGGCCTTGCATACCGGAATAAAGGTCGGTTTCAGGCCGGCTGCCGGACTCGATACAATCAAGGAAATGTTCTATCTCAGCTCCGGTTGTTTTTTCGCCGGGTTCCCTGTGGCTGAGCACTCGGCTCCGGGGTCTATTGGCGGGATCGCTGAGTTCCTCCCGGCTCATGCCCCCGAGGTCTCCATGGGTGTGATCAAGCCACAGACGAATATCGCCGTTGCTATAATCAAGTTCGAGCATACCACCTGTACAGTGGGCATGCATGCTGTAGCGAAGCTTTGAGCCCCTTGAACCCCACGTGCCAAAATGATAGCCGGTCGTTCCGTTCTCAAATTTTATGCAAACGTTGCTGGTTCCCTCCATCTCCATCCATGGGGTTCCTTTATTGGTTCCAACATGCGTTCCGCAGACCGGAGCTCCAAGACAGTAAAGAAGGATATCAATGTAATGACAGCCATGACTGAACAACTGGCCGCCACCGCACCTGGCACTCTGCCCGAGCCAGTTTCCCCGACTGAGGTCGGTGTACTGTTCGGTCCAGATCGAAAAATGGAAGCATTCTCCGTAGCGTTTTTCGCGAATCATCCGGCAGTATTCACGAACCAGAGGGGCATAACGCATAACATAACCATGCATTGCTATGCACCGCGATTTTTCTGCCGCTTCAATAATATCCAGGCATTGACGCTCGGAATTGGCCATTGGTTTCTCTATGAGCACATGTTTGCCGGCTTCCAGAGAATCTACAGCCATATCGCGGTGGAGATCATGGGGAGTGGCGATAATAAGGGCATCCACAACATCGAAAATTTCCTCCGGACGGGTGCCCGTCCGAGCCGTGCCTGCGATGGATGTCGATTTTTTTGCCGCCTCAGCACGCTCTCTGTCGATATCTACCAGCCCCGTAAAAATGATTCGGTTCGCCAGCGGTTCCATCTGGCGCAGGTAAGCGCCCGACATTGTACCGCAGCCTATTAATCCCATTTTGATCATATTTTCATACCAAAAGTTAAAGTATCAGCCAGGTGGGAAAATAATCAGTGTACCCGTTTTAACTCATCACCACCGTCAAATAAGTACTTAAGCCAAGCAGTGTGTACCCGTACATGGAAACTCAACCATGCAAACTCAACAGTTTGGACATCCGGAAACAGAGCATTGGGATTGAGTTTCCTGCGCCTCACGCTGTTTCTGCTGCGCCCAGTTTTCGTTGATGGACAGCTGGGCATCCTCAAATAAATGGTCGACATGACGTTCTACGTGCTGCCCACGCAGCTTGTTTAAAAGTATCTCCCGCACATCTTGAAATTCCGTGCCTTCGGGCATGGAGGGTTTATACTGCATATACATCTGTTCCAGGTCCTCTTCTTCGATGTCGAGACTGCTAATGACTACCTCCATGAGATAGGCTTTTGACATCGCGTTGCGGCGCAGGTCATCCTCGGCCATCCATTCAGCGCGCTCCGATCCCTTAATCCACTCATACGTCTCAGCGAAAGTCATTGTGTCCTGAATCCCGTGCTTTTTGGCTTTTTCATACAGCAGTCGGCTGCGCAGCATCATTTTGAGCAGCACATATTCATTGACGGTCTGACCTTCTGCATGGCCCTCTATTTCAGCATCGAGACGCCGGTTAAAATCCGCTTGAGTTATTTGGTATCCATTGACCTGGGCAA
>PUNP01000786.1 GCA_003551785.1 Candidatus Brocadiaceae bacterium
ACCCGTCTAAGAGGCAGGTCAACAGCAGCGCTCAGATGTTTCAGCGCGGGCGCGTGCATGATACGTTGCATACCACCGTGAAGTGCTTTTTCCACGGCTTCGAAGAGGCGCTCAGAGACATGCTCAACACCCTTTTCGTTCCATCCGTCAGTAGTTTCACCATTGGTGCGGGTCAGATCACGCGGGCTCTGGCACCCTGAAGCACTTATCTGGCCTATGGTTTTGAAGTGCTCACCGTATTTCCCTTTCAGTTTTGCGCGCAGCGCCCCCAAAAAATCGGAGGAGATAACGCGCGAGGCCTCCATGACCTGTGAGGGACAGGCGATATTGATAATCGCCCCAAAGGGACGGCTCTTTTCATCGAAAAAAAAGAGCATTTCGGTTCCTGCATCCTCACCGCCCTCCATTCCGGCAAAATCATCCCTGCAGGTTTGACCGTACATCTCTGCCGTGCCGTTGATATAGGTCGCGCGGCGGCAGTGCCCGACCGGCACGTATCGGAGGCTGCGGGCGACGGCAGCCGGACATCGGCTGTCAAGGGCTTGCGATGCCGCTTGGATGATCCGGTGAGCCAGAAAATCACGATATGCCTCTCCGCTCATCGCGTTGGGGTGCGGAGTCCAGTATCTTTGGCCAACGGATAGACCGGGAGCATTATGCGTGTGTATGGCGTTAATGATGATCCGTTCGGATGGAATACCCTCCAGCGCCGAAGCGATTTTCACCTGCATATCACGACAAAAATCTTGCGGAACGCTGACGACATCCAGTGTTATCATGAGCGTTTGCGTCTTTCCCTGTTCGATCAGCAGGGCGGAAGCTTTCAGTCGGGAATGAATCCCCTCGGCAATACGCTGGTAATACTGCCCGGCAAGTTCGATCGTCTTTCCGTCAGGCGTAATGTCAGCCTCGCCGAAACCGGCTAAGAGATCAGTTATCATGTTATTATACCTATATTAAAGATTAAGTGAATCGAGCAGGTAGTTCACAGCTCGACCTCCCGGCCGACATCCCGGTCACGCTCGATTGGCATATCCACATCAGCCAAAGGCGAACGGCGAAGAAAATCTACCAAACTGTTCTCGTGATCCGTCACCTTGCGATAATCCTTTGCACTGATAACAACAACATTGTCCTTGCCCCGTTTTGTTACCAATTGAGGCCCCTCGGAAGCGGCGAGTCGAGTGACCTCGCTGAACTTGTTCTTTGCCTCCTGTAATTGCCACCTGCGCATGGTTTACCTCCTGATTCAAGTAAATTAATATGTCTGGACTGTCCAGATGTATTGTAGTTTGTTGGCAAATTATAATCAATCAAATCCTCATATGAAACTGCGCTCCAAGCACAACCCGCCGCTCTGGTGTTATATCACGCGTTGTACAGCCTACATACACATTATCCTGCATATTTCATAAACCAACGGCAATATTTAATATAACAGATTGAACTACAATATGTTATATGTCATTTTTTAGGCATTCAAAATTTACAGTGTGTGCAAACGGTTTCTCAAACGGCGGTTTACCTGCGGGCGCGTCTTCAGCGGCGCATCTGCGGCAAAAGTCTGCACTTGCAGTATACGAATACAGCGGCGTTTGACATTTGCCACAGATGCACCACTGAAAACGCGTGAAATATGCAGGATATTTCGCTTATCAGTTTGAGTATTCTTCATTATTTACTTCCTCTGGTTGCATTTTTTTTATTACGAGAAAAAACGCTAAAAGAACGGCCAGTATGATCGCAAAGTAATATCGGTATACGGAAAATCCTTCGATTCCGTAATATACGAGCATCTTCAGCAGCCCACCTCCGATAACCGATCCGGCGAGTCCGGCGGCGGCGCCGGAGGCTATGCGCATCACAACCGATATACCGACGCGGTCTTCCTTTGGGGTGACCGCAAGAAAATACTGGTTCAACCCTATCCGTATGCCCAATTCGCAGCTTCCGGCAAGAAAGAATACTACGCCTGTCAACACAGGGAGAAATTGATTGGGGGCAAAGCTCCAGAACGCAGTCACGGCCATCAGGCCAACGAGATATATCTGCACCAGACGTCCCGCTCCGACTCGATCGGCAATTTTTCTGTTGACTAAACTGGAGACCACACTGCCCAGCACCAAAACCAACGCAAATAACAGCGCGGTGAAATCGGACGCACCATAGCCGTTCTTAACCGCGATCATCATGAACGGAATAACGATCGCATAGGCGGCTATGCCCGCACACCATGCTGCAATAAGGCGGCGTTTATGTGTTTCTTGCCATGAACGGCGTATGATTTCTAAAAATGACTGGCGCGCGGACTCGCTGGGGGTGGTCGATTCGGGCACACGGGTGATCAGGATACTGGCATAGAAACCTACGGCACAACCTAACCCCAGCACAAACTGATACAGCCACATTTCATCAACGTATCTGAACCCGAAAATGACAGCCGCCATAGTGATGAAATAGGCTATTTGGGCTCGAGTCTGACTCTTGGATATGAAATGCCCCTGCTCTTCTTTTTCGGCAACCTCTCCCCATAAGGGACTGACGGCAGCGACGCCGATGCTGCGAAATGCGGCGAATCCGAACGCACCGGTCATGATCAGTGTGGTGACTGCCGCCTGAGAAGTCCATGGAGCAACTACCGGTGCTAAAATCATCACACACGCGGAGACATAGCGAAAAAACCAGCCGAACCCACGTGTGCGCGCCGCTCCGAACCGCGCTATAGCCGGTTTGCCCAGGATCATGAACGGCATAGCCAGATGGATAAACGATGCCATTACCGCCACCATCGAGTCGCTCAGCCCGTTGCGGATCGCATACAGAACAAGTATATTGTGCATAAGGCAGGCTACGGAGATGCCGTTGAGAGCATAAAAACGGTAAAATATCCGGCGCCCGAACTCCCTCTCTCGTGCTGTGAGAGAGGCTGGATAGTCCTTTCCCGTGCCAGTTAAAAGTTGATTGAGAGCTTTCATCGTTTATTACTGTATAAAACCGCAGGTTTGAAATTAAATTTATTATTTTAAATGTTGTCGTTGGTTTATGAAATGTTCAGCTTAAACGTCCGGCTCGTTGCTGAGCATAACATTGTTGAGCCTGACCCCACGGCAATTGCGGCATATAACGGCGTCGTCTCCCGTCGTTTTGATGTCTATGCTGCTGAAAAATACGTCCTCAACAGTGGTTTCTCTGCTGCCCTGTATTGTGCACGGAGAACCGCTTTTTATCTTTATATCCGAAAAATGCAAATCCGAAAGCCTTTTCAGCCTGATCCCCTCTTCAACACTGATCCATATCGGTATCTTACTGCATTGCACTGCTATATTGGAAAAAAACAGGTTGGATATGTCGGCATCGCCGTCACTGTTTTCAGGTAAATATCTGTGCGGGTTTTGGATAATGATGCCGTTACTTCCGTTTATAACCAGATTGGAGAACATGCAGTTGCGGATGACTCCGTCGCCCGGACACCCGACCCTGATCCCCTGGCACCGGCTCTCCAAAATGCAGTTGGTGACGGTGATGTTTTCACATGGCTGCGGGGGCTCATACCGTCTTTGCATAGCTCTGACAGCGATGCAATCGTCTTCGGTATCCATAAAGCAATCGCTGATGCAGACATTTTTGCAGGAATCAATGTCAATGCCGTCGTTATTTCTCATCCTTGGGTCACCGTTTATTTTAACATTTCGTACGTTCACATTCTCGCACTGCATCAGCCATATAGTCCAGCAGGGAGAATCCACAAGCGATACGTTTTCTATACGTAAGTTGTGGCAGTTATACAGCATCATTATCCTGGGGCGAGGAGTATCAGGTTTATCGTACTTTCCCGACGGACTGGTTTTTTCAGGGTCGTAAAATGCAATACCCGAACCGTCGATCGTGCCGTTTCCGGTGATAGCGATGTCTTGTGCTTCAACGGCGCCTATGAGTGGTATACCACTTTTTTCCGGGAGTGAATGTGTTATAAATCCTGATCCCTCAAGCTGGATATAATCGTGCAGATTCTTGCTCCCCTTGAGGCGGCACCCGGCGGCGAGATGCAGTTCTACGTTGCTCTTCATCATCAAAGTTCCGGTGATAAAGCAGCCTGAAGGGCATAAGACCGTGCCTCCGCGGGCCTGATGGCAGGCATTAATGGCGTTCTGGATAGCGTCAGTATTCAGCGCATTTTCTGTTGATGCACCGTAATCTCTTATGTCGAACGTGCTTTGTTTCTCTGGCATTTTTGTCTCCTGTAAAAAATAAAAGTGAAAACATAAAATCACATAATGGCTTGCTCCGGTCCGTTCTTGATAACCGGGCGCAGACAACGGCGTTCCGCATTATTTGTGTTGTGGCTTTCCATTTTTTTCAACTATTTTCCGTGAACCTTTTAAGAGATCAGCTTGTCGATCAGTTCACAATTGATGTCACGGATCAGTTCGCCCGTGCCGGG
>PUNP01000494.1 GCA_003551785.1 Candidatus Brocadiaceae bacterium
CCACTATCGCTCTCATCATAATCATCATCCGGTTCGTCATCACCTTCTTCGCCGCCAACAGCAAAGACTACGCCGCTGAAATTGTCGAGGTGTGGTGATGTCGCATCCGGATCGTCTTCCCTGCCGAGGATTGTAATCTCTATATAACCGTCGAAGTCTGCAAAAGTATCCTGATCTTCCGAATCGGCATCTTCAAGCGGAACGTGCCTCTGGTTCGAGCATTCCTCCCACGCATCTTCGCCCGCATCAAACCAGTGTGCTTTATTTTTGGGAGTACCCAGGTATCCGAGCTTAAACGTAATTTCAGTTATCCGCCCTGCGTTCCTGTTTTCTCGGTCGAGGCGAAGCATTATGTAGGATGACTGTGGGGCAAATTCGCTGACTCCTTCCGGTTTGTCGGATAATCCGGTGGCAAATACCAATCCTGTATCGCCCGCCCCTGTGGCGATGCTCAGACCATAACGGGAGTCGGAGAAAGTCTTGCCATCTGCGACAAAAGCGCCACCGCCCACGCCGCTGACTTTGGTTTTAAGCCAGGGTGCGAAGTCCACGTTTTCTGACACACTGTCTCCATTTTCGCCGGGCCCAACGCCGGAAGGACCATCCTCATCGCCCCACCAATTGAAAGAAGCGAGGATATCATCGCCGCCTGCCTCCCAAACAACACCAAAGGAATTGCCATAGATGTTGTTATGAATGCTCCGAATATCGGTGGGTAGCGATCCAGCAACGGACTCGTTCGCAATTCCCACATCATTGCGTGTTATAGTGTTGTTAGAGATAGTGATATTTTCTGCTGTGCCCGCAACCAGTATGCCGGTTCCGGAACCGGTCGTATCGCCGGACTCCGAGTCCACATAATATCCGTCTATGACGTTATCGGCAATGGTTACGTTGTTGCCGTAAATCACGATGCCGGCATCGGTGTAGTTTTTAATCCAGAAACCTTCTATCGTCACGTCATTCGCTTCAACGATAATTGCGTTTTCCACACCTTCGGCATCGAAAAACGTCATGTTCTTGCCGTGCGTAGAGCGAAGCGTCAAACCGTCGGCGCCTTCTCCGATAATGATAGGTTCGGACGCCTTATAATGTTCGGGGCCTATTATGACGACGTTGCGGTCGGGGTCGGCTATAACGGCATCTATCTCATGATGGATATCTGTAGTAAAAATCGCATCTACGGCAATATCTTTCATGACTTCTGTATCGGTACGCATGGCTAACTTCTCGCCGTCGCTCCACCTGACGAACCGATGTGCATCGTGCGGCACTGCTGTAACCGGGGAGCCGTCCTCGCCGGGTTCGACCTGCTGTTCGGTTTCGCCTTCAATTGTTCCGCCTGATCGGGCGGTGTAAGTCAGGTTATAAACAGAAACTTCATCAGCAGTTAAGGTTATCTTTACGTTTCCAACATTGCTATTTTCAAAACCGTCATTAACAATAAAAGTGAAACTGTCTTTTTCAACGAACTCCCCATTTGATTGGACATATGCAGTGTAAGTAAAATCTCCATTTGCCTTTAGCTCTAAATGACCATAATTGGGTGTTTCAACGAGTTCAAAGGTCAGCTCATTCCCATCAGGATCATATGCAGGAAGCGAGCCGGTATATTCTTCACCCTCAATAAGTGCAAGATTTTTATCCTCCGCTACAGGTGGCTCGTTAAGTACCGTAAAAGGCTCGGAATAGCTGCTTATTGAGGGTACGCTTGCCCCGCTCTCGATAATGCCATATACGTAATACTCGCCCGGCGCGAGTTCGCCCACATCCCACTCATAAGTATAAGCGCCTTCCGCCGTAACGTTAAGCGTTTTGAATCGTGAACCGGCAGCATCCTTGCCCCCTGATGTATAAAACAGACCCAATGACGCATCATCGTCGAACCCTGCAACATCGTATGGAATAGTAACCTTACCTATATCCGGTTCATAAACAATATCGCTTATTTCCACCGTAGGTGTCTCTTCGCTTACAAGCGCCGATATATCTACGTTACCCAGATCGCCATCACTATGTACTTCCATCCACCACTCTCCCTCCTCCGGTTCAACCAAAACGAATGTTTTCATACTATTGTCCGTCAACTCATCAACGGGTTCAATATATTCCGTTTCGGCGAAGTCCTCCTCGCCGTACACGGTTCCATCCGGAGCTCTGAAACGCACAGACACATCAGACCCTTCAAGCTCCCACTCGGCGGACATCATAAGATTTGGACTATCTTCAGGAACGTAAAAGCCGCGTTCTATTACATTTAATGTAGCAAGATAATAGTCGGGGATCATAGACAACGCCATGCTTGTAGCAGGTGCAATCGCCTCAATTTTACGGGCACCAAGTAGCTCCCAGTCACCATCAAAAGTGAGTCTAACTCCTAAATTACCATACAGAGGAATCGATCCCCAGACCGCTATAAAGTCATTAGCAGATGGTTCGTCGTGAAAATATTCAAGCAATGTGGATGAGGAGGATAATTCCCTGCCCGATCCGATTGGCATGAAATCAGGTACGTTCATGGAGCCGGTTCCATAAAGTGTCATGTCACCTTCACTGTGCAGTTGCATGCTCGTATTACCACTAAAGAGACCATCTAACATATCGGCTTTGGCCTCACTCTGGAGATAACCGGCGTTCCAATTTAACTCCGCATTAGCCTGGGCGTTTAGAAAATTGGGATGTACTATTATAAGATCACCATCTCCTTCCAAGCGGTAGCGATTAATAGAACCATCAATATCCAGCCTGGCCAAAGATGCTTCGTCAAAAACACTATACCCAAAAATTTCAATGGAGACCTGCGGCCCCGCTGTGATCCCCATTCCGCCCTCAAAGGTCACGGAATCATTACCGCTTGTTAAATTGTACAGGCCGCCATCGATCCACTGAAGAAAAACTAACGGGGGTTTGATCGGCACATTAAGATTCTCAGCTCCTACAGAAATTTCGCTGATATTACCATTTAAAAACTCCAAAGTTCCCGAAAATTCCCTTGCCCCTAAAAGCGGTTTATTTTTCAAAGATAATACAGTATCACCTCGGACAAAGGTTTCTGAGGCTTTGGGACCTAACTTTAATTCAACTGTTGATGATTCGATCCCCCAAATGCGACCAAATTTGATATTTTCAATGTTAAAACCACCCTCGGCTATCCAATCGTCCCCGTCAATCTCCAGAAAACTATTATCTGTAAAACCCGCCCTTTGGCCACCAAGAACGGCAGGCAATCCGACCTCGCCTCCTATAGCATAGCGATTGTCGTAACCGATTTCGGCATCGAACCTAACACCAAGGTCATTAAAGCCCAGTTCAGCCTTAAAAGCTTGTTTTGCACCTTCAGGCTCCGGCTCTTCTGTCTCCTCCACAAACTCAGCCGTAACCGTCTTATTCGAATCCATTGTGACGCTTGCTGAGAGATCGGCGCCGGAAACATCGCCACTCCATTTAGAAAATTCATAACCGCTTGCGGGATGCGCAGTCAGCGCTACCTGTTCGCCCGGTTCGTATTCGGCCTTGTCGGGATTGCTGGTTACTGTTCCACTGCCGGTGGGATCAACCTCTATTGTCAAGGTGTAGGGTTGGGTAACAGGAGTAGCCGATTCGAGTTTATTAACAAGAACGTCAACTCTTGTTTTCACATCCTCGCGCCAGCTTTCCAGGACGGTTTCTGCTCGCCACCCTTTAGGATTCCCTTCGTCATCAAGGATATCCCCCTGAATATTACCCTGTATATAATCCGCCACTTCCTGCCAGTCGTCCATCTGGAAAATCCCGCCCCAGTTGTTTTCTCTGAATTCGCCTCCGCCGACATTATAGGCCATATCGGTTGCTACGTCCTGAACCTCGGGTGGGAGATCATCGAAGGACCTTCGATTTTCCGGCTCAGGCGGATACATTTTTACGCTGCCGTCATCAAATCTGATACCCCACAGCTCGGCATCATCCACGCCCTCTCTGGCCACTTCAACAAAATGAGAATAAATATTGACAAATAAGTGATACTGCTGTTTTCTGGTGATTGTCGCCCAATCTTCATGTTTGTATTGATTAACGAAATTATCGGCATCAACCCCCCTTTTTCCAGCGGCCTGGGCAAGTTTTTCAGCATTTTCAAGAGGTACTCCGGCATCGGTTAAGTCGCTGAGCACCTTACCCTCCTCATCCCGTTGCCCGATATCATATCCGCGGCCAATGGTCACCCCGGAATCCTCAGTGCCGGGCCAGTGAATAGTCAGACTTGTGGGATCGGTTCCTTCCAGATCAAAGGTGAGCTGGCCTTCTGGCACATCGAGCCATTTAGAATCATCCGGGTCGTCCGGATCGGGCTCATCACGACACACCCGAAACCCGACGTGGCCGCTGAACCGGCTGCCCGGGTTGAAGCTGCACCGGCTCGACACGGTACAGCTGCCGTCGTAGCTGCTCCAGCCA
>PUNP01000649.1 GCA_003551785.1 Candidatus Brocadiaceae bacterium
TGATAATGGGTTTCAAAATTAGACTGATCGGTGCAGTATGGGGCGTCGATAGAATGTAAATAATGGAGTAAATCCTTTTTTTTCAGCGTCAGCAGGGGTCTGATTAACATGATATTACTACTCGGCTGCAATGGTCTAATCGGCTGAAGAGCAGCGAGTCCAAACAACCCGCAGCCGCGCATCATCCTCAAAAACAAAGTTTCAGATATGTCATCTGCGTGATGCGCTACGGCGATTTTCCCGGCTTTTGATCGAACAGCCACATCTTTCAAGAATTCATAACGTACCCTCCTTGCAGCTTGTTCAATCGACTCATTTGGCCTTTTGGCCCGCCTGACATCGGTTTTCCGGGATACACATTGTATACCATACTGACCAGTAATTTTTCGGCAAAAAAATTCCTCATCATCAGCTGTTTCCCCGCGCAGACAATGATTAAGGTGAGCAGCGATTAAATTAAAGTTGAATTGCGTTTGTTCTTTTAAACTACATAATAAGCTCAACAAAGCAACGGAATCCGGCCCACCGCTAAAAGCAATTACAATTTTATCTCCATTGCTTATTAAACCATATGCATTAATGTTAGCGGCAATTTGTTGAATTATGTTCTTGTAAATCATTTGAAATATGCCAAAATCATAAATATCAAAAATCAAAAGTGATATATTATATAGCATAGCAAAAATTGGATGATTGGACAATGCTGACGTATTTGAGTTTTTTCTTACAGACTGAATCATAATTAAACTCATTAGAAGCTGATAGGCCGCGATTCCACCTCAGGTAATAAAATAAACTCTGATCCCATTTGACTTTGCACTATTAATCTTGTATTATCATAGAAAATAACTCGTTATCAACTTTTTTTATTCACCATGAGTGAGAAGCATAATGAAAAAAGAACCAATCAAATATGGAATGATCGGTTTCGGCGGAATTGCCGAGAACCGGATTGCTAAGGAAGGATTCGCCATCGACCACGCACGCTTTTCTCCTCTAAAGGAAGCCCGGCTGGTCGGCGCTACAGATATCAACCCTCAACGTCGTTCTGCGGTCGAGCAGCTTGGTTTAAAATGGTATTCCGATATATCGGCAATGCTGGCTGATCCTGACATAGAAGCGGTTTTTATTGCGTCCAACAACCTCACCCACGCTTCAACAGCTAAAACGGCGCTCAGAGCCGGAAGACATGCCATAGTGGAAAAACCTATTGCCTCAAAAAGGGAAGATGCGGTCGAACTTGTGGAAATGGCGCGTGCGAAAAAGCTGAGCTTGACAGTTGATCATATGATGACCGAGAACGTATACAACGCTAAAGCCAGAGATATGGTAATGGACAATGCTTTGGGAACGGTCAATGACGTCTGTCTTCATATGGAGTTCCTCTACGGAGACACGGCTTCGGAGGCGCAATCATGGCGTTGTGCTAACCCGAGGGAACTCGGCGGGCCGATTGGCGATATGGGCAGTCATTGCCTTTATATGGCCGAATACATCCTTGGTTCCAGGATAGTGCAACTGGGTTGCGTCTATTATCCAAAAACCATGAAAACGGCCGTCGAAGACGGTGCATACATCAAATTCCGTGTCGGCACGGGGGTATCCGGTTCCATCAGGGTGGCGTTTTGCGAACCTCGGGGCAGTTTGGAAGCAACACTGAACAATTTTGGTTATGAAATCTACGGAACCAAAGGAGTGATTAGTGGTTATGCCACACTATTTCAACTTTCCGGACATCAGGATGAACCCGTTGAAGTCCGGCTGGAAATGGACAAATCAGGAGAACGCAATGAACTGCCGGTCGAAAAACCGCAAAATATTTATCAGAGCGTTATCCGGCGCCATGCCCGATCAATAGCCAATCAATCGCCCATGGACGCCGGCGACGGACTGCATAACCTGTCTCTTATTGAAGCCTGCTACAGATCTGCCAACAATGCCGGGCAAACTCTTAAGATTGATAGGAACAACTGAAACAATCGACAGGCATATCTGTTTAATTAATTGGTTCTGTGGCTCCCCCAGGCAAAATACGGTAAAGCGGCTCGGTAGTCGGTGCAGGTTCGTCAAGCCTTGGACCGGCAAAAACGAAACTTGGGTACATCAGCCCCCCCCTCCAAATTTCATTCAGCATGTTCCGCCTGACCACCTGCAAAGCAATAAGGTTCTCTTCGCCTTCTGTAACATGGTCTGTGAGATCAAATGCAAATGGCCTGATAAAACCACGGCCTCGTCCGATATAAGTGCCATTGCACCAGACATGAACTTCGTCTTCAACGGCTCCGATAAACAATCCTATACCATCTTCTTCAACAGCATCCTCAGGAATATCAAACTCTATTCGGTACCAGGCCGCTCCTTGTCGATACGGCCCGATCCCCTGAGCTTCCCAGGTAGATGAAAAGGTTTTTGTGTGCATCCAGTCATCATGATTGATTTCAGGATAGTATAAGCCCATGAACTGTCCTTTGGTATGCGGATCGAAACTGGTTGGCAATTCGTCGGGGAAGGTGTGAATAATTCTGTAATCACCCGTGGAATATTCCAACCCTTGCTCAACAAATGGTCTGAACAGCCAGTTTTCAATATACCTTCGACCATAGCGAGAGACCAAATTCGAGTTTTTCTCAAGGTATTCTTCCCAGTGTGCTATCATAGCGTCGTATGCTTGTTTACCGGCAAAGAAATCAAAAGCCGTGACTGCATCATGAAAGTCAAGGTAGAGTTCCAGCGCCGTTACCGGCTGGCTGAAATAATCCACATTTCGACGATGAGAATCGGTCTGTGCAGCCTGCTCAGCACGGTTGAAGAGTTCTTTTGATTTTTCAACGAAATCTCGATCGAACATCAGATGTATTGAGCCATAACCACCGGCTTCATAGCCGCCGGCTTCCTGGGTATCGATCAGCATCAGGTGGTATTGCTCGATATAGGGGGCTGCTTCTTCGCCGAAGGCGAGTTGGCAGTAGTGGTTGAGCACTTCACGCCAATCAAGATCAATATCCCATCCCATACGTGCCATAAGATAATTATGCGGTCCGAGGATACTCCAGGCTTTATCCTGTTCGTTATTATGTCCGACCACCCCCATCTCGTAATAGTAGGGCAGGTCCTGCCCCCAAATTTTCATTTTGCTGTATGGCATCATGTTTTCGGCGAGATTCCAGTTATAGCCATAAAACGACATGGGATTGCCCTGTTCTTCATGAAGCCTGGCCCATTGTTCAAGAATGTTACGATAGTAGTTTCGGGTCAGGCTGCGCCGGTCTTTGAGGCTGTGGAAGCGCGAGTAAGTAATATCGGCTATATTGATAGCGAAGCGCGGATGCGGCGTATGGCGCATGGGGTAATCTGCATGGGTGCTGTAAAGATACCAGCCGAGATAGAGGTTGGGGAATTCATCTTCCAGCTCTTCCAACACCCGATTGGCATAATATACCAGGGCATCGGTCTGGTCGGGTGAACCGGTAACGGGATCGACCCGGCCTGCGCCCGCTGCCATAGCTTCGGGCGAGATGGAGTACCCCCCGCCATCGTTAGGACCGATGCTGAGGGCAACAGCGTGGTCGCTGGGCCAATCATTCCGCTCAAACATATTTTTAATATCTTCGACCGTAATGGCAATGACATCAGGATGTGTAGGTTCGAGCTGCGTCCAGCCGCGCTCAAACTCCCCGTCAGGCCTTCTGACAAGCGCCCTCATCTCGGGATTTTCCTCAAGCATGTCTCTGTAACGCCTGATCAGTCCGTGCCAGTAGTGTCCGCCGCCCAAAAAAGTCGGGTGATGGCGGCCTCTGTACTGGGTCTGCTGCTGACGCACTCTCCATTGCTGGAATTCGGCCTGTTCCTCGGAAGTAACGATCCGTCGCCCACCGCTGTACCAGGGAGAACGCACTTCAAATGCGGGTTTTTTTGCAATATCTGTGGCATCGACAATTATTTCTTCAATTTGCGGTATCACTTCTCCTTCCTCACCGGGAAATATCCAGTCGCAGCCCAATTCTCGCAGCAGTTCGTAAACTCCGTGTGAGACGCCGTAGACACTTTCACCACCGATAAGCACCCGTCCATCCTTTGTAAGCAGGCGAAAGGATTCCTCCATTGTGGTTTTATATTGCGGCTCAGCACCCAGCCGGTATGCCGGTTCGCCCAGAACAATCGCGGTGGTGGGGATATCTTCTGTATCTTCTGTCACAATCACTTCCGGCCGTTGCCCCGTCATCATTTCTATATGGTAGCCTAAATCATCAACGATTTTTGCCCTGAGTTTTACGCGGCGGTCATCCTCATTTTCCGATTCCAGAGGTCCGGAAGTAACAATCGGAGCAGGATCACCATCGCCGGACCAAATTACGGCTCCACCAATAGCCTGGGAACAAAAAGAAAAAAACAAACCGACGATAAGCATATTCACAAGCATTCGGCA
>PUNP01000018.1 GCA_003551785.1 Candidatus Brocadiaceae bacterium
ATGAACTGACCAGGACGCACAGCAAGACCGTCCTTGTAGCACATCACGGCATGAACCATGTCGAGAGTTTGGCAGACAACGTGTGCCTGATCGAGCACGGCAGCGTGGAGACCGTTCCTGCCGCCGATCTGCCGCAGCGCGGGAAATGGATCGAGGAACTGTTTCGTAAACCAAACATTGGTGATGGCCATTAAGCACCTAATGGCCGTACATCGTTCACAAAATGAGGATGTACGGAAAAAAAAGCCGTTTTCACCGAAGGTGATATTTAATTACAGCCCAGGGTAGGGCCGGCAAAAGACCGCCGCCCCAACCCTGGGCTGTAAATAAGAATCCCCTTTGGGGAAAAAGGCGACAAGAATTTGTATTGGTAATTAAAGAAGGGACATTCATCGTACCGCGCCGAAGGCGCCACGTTTCCACGGCGTAAGTCCTTGGAAACGCGTATTATCTTAATGATGATCTTCTTGTTTTTTGGACTACTAAAAAGGACCACTAACAACAAACAACGACTTTTCCGGCTTGTCCGGGTTATAGGAGTGATATTGAGATGGAAGACATAAGATTTCTTTTAGAAGTGTTTCCCCACGCCTTGGCGGGTGGGCTGCTTATAGCTGCCGTATGTTCATTTATCGGGGTATTTGTGATACTGAAGCGGGTGGTCTTTGTCGGAGTTGCGTTGTCCCAGGTGGCCGCCTGCGGCGTGGCCGTCGGGTTAGTGATAGGTATTCAGCCTTACCTGGGTGCCGGCGTGCTCACGTTCATCACCGTCGCGATGCTGGCCTATCCGTTTGAATTCAATCGTCTGCCGCGCGATGCCGTGCTCGGCATCATATACGTTCTGGCTTCGGCGCTGAGCATCCTGATCGTTTCGCAGAGCGGTTTTGGATTGCATGAAGTGTTGGGGCTGCTTTATGGCGACCTTATCTTCACATCGCCGCTGGATCTGGTGATAATCCTGTCTGTACTGGTGCCGGTTCTGGTTTACCTGTTAGTTTTTTTGCGGCCGACGGTTCATACCTTTCTCGATAGGGAGGCCGCGCGTGTGCTAGGGATCAAAACATCGCTATGGGAGTTTCTTTTCTTTATCTGTCTCGGGTTGGCGGTGGCTGTAGCTTCCCGGACGGCCGGTGCGCTTCTGATTTTCTGTTATCTTGTGGTGGCACCGGCGGCAGCGCTCCTGGTGAGCCGACGTCTGGGAGTTGTGCTCATCGTTTCCGTTGCTGTCGCTATCCTGGCCACTTTGACAGGACTGTTTATGGCGGTGCGGTATGACTTGCCCACCAACCATATAGTTGCGGCTGCGGCCTGTGCTCTCTTTATGCTTTCAGCCATGCCCTGGCTGCTGCTGAATCTTTATAAACGTTTTCTGGGGTAAATTAGGCGCTTAGATTCCGTACATCGTTAACAAAATGAGGATGTACGAAGAAAGACAAATATCCAATGTCCAAGGAACGGAAATTCCAAAATCAAGGGCTGGCAGGAGGATTGTCTGGGGGCGTGGCCGAAAAGGTCCAAAATGAGAAATATAGTAACACAAGATGCCTTTCATACTAAAGCACGCATCCCTGCGTGCGCCCTGGACAGGCAAGATGCCTGTCATACATTCCGCCTGCACCTTTCCGGCCACGCTTCTAGGAGCCTGGCGAAAAGGCAATATCAGGTTCGTAGTGAGCCCTTTCAAGGGCTCCGGAGCCCGGAAATTGTTACGCGCTCCCAAGGACGCTTGAAAGCGTCCACTACGAGCCGTGTTTTCGGCCACGCTTCTAGTCCGCAGTACCAAGTCGTCAGTCATTTTTTCCACGGGGGGCAAGCCCCGTGGGGAATCATTTTGTAAAACCAATTTTCTGGTGATCAGTCATTAGAACCACGGGGACAAGCCCCATGGAGGTTTGATCATTTCGTTGAGCCCCCCCCCCCACGGGCCTTGTGCCCGTGGCTTGCATGACTGACTACCAGAAAAGCACAACATCAAGTACAGGAGACTCCACGAATCATGAATTGGGATATTTATCCGTACTGCGCCACATGCGCCCCCATTTTCAGAGCGAAGTATCTGGAGGTGAATAGTTTCTCTTGATCTTCCTTCATCTGCAATAATAGACGATATCCGAAAATAGATACTGTCTTTTCACGTGTTCATTTGCATCGAATAATTGTTTTTGCTATCATGTTTGGTATGTCAAACAATTTAATAAGTATTCCACTTTGAATAAAAAAATGGAGAATAAAATAAATGTCGGATACACTTTCTGATGAAAAAAAGAAGATCCTGATGATGGGCAGCCCCAATGTGGGCAAAAGCGCCATGTTTTCACGTTTGACCGGCACGCATGTGGTGGCCTCCAATTATTCCGGTACAACGGTCGAATTCGTTCGGGGCAGGCTCAAAATGGAGGATAGTACCGCCGAGCTGATTGACGTTCCGGGTTCCTACTCACTGGACCCCACTAACCGGGCGGAAGAGGTAGCCGTGGATATGCTGAAGGATGGCGACCTGATCATCAATGTGGTGGACGCCACCAACCTGGAACGCAATCTTTTTTTGACGCTTCAGCTGCTGCGCAGCGGCAAGCCGATGGTGGTTGTGCTGAACATGTGGGACGAGGCGCAGGAACACGGGATGGACATCGACGCACAGAGGTTGGAGAAGGAACTCGGCGTACCCGTTATCCCGACATGCGCCATCAGCGGGGAAGGGGTGAAAACCGTTGTCGAACGGCTTGATGATGCCTGCCCCGGCGGGCTTCAGGTCGATTCCGAGGATATCTGGACGACTATCGGGGATATTGTGGAAAAGGTACAGCATATCGAGCACCGCCACCCGACAATCGGTCAGCAGCTGAGCCATGCTACCGTTCATCCTGTCATCGGTCCGGTCTTTGCCCTGTTTGTTATACTTCTCAGTTTTGCTTTCATCGCCTATGCAGGGGATTGGATGCATGAGTTAGCTGAAGACGCTTTTGAGTTCGTATGGCTTCCGGTGGCGTCGTGGATATCCGGATTGCTGGGCGGAACCGGCTTTGTGCATGATATACTCATCGGGGAGTTGATTGAAGGAGAGATCGATTTTGAGGAATCGTTTGGCCTTTTGACAACCGGTCTGTTCATATATCCGGCCATTATCCTGCCGTTCATGCTGTGTTTTTATTTCATACTCAGCCTGCTGGAAGACATCGGTTACCTGCCGCGGCTGGCGGTGCTGATCGATACGTTGATGCACCGTATCGGTCTGCACGGACTGTCCATTGTCCCGATGATGCTCGGTCTGGGGTGCAACGTGCCCGGAGCGATGGCCAATCGGATGCTGGAAACGCGCAAGGAACGCTTCATAGCGGCTACTTTGCTTTCGATCTGTGTGCCGTGCATGTCACAGCTGGCTATGGTGGTGGGGCTGCTCGGCCAGGCAGGGATAGTTGGGCTGGGCGTGGTGTTCCTTACCCTGGCGGTGTTGTGGATCGTGCTCGGACTGCTCATGAACCACTTTATCCACGGCGAAACGCCGGAGATACTGATTGACATGCCGCCCTACAGACGTCCTTATTGGAAATCACTCACGAAAAAGATATACATGCGCATGGGCAGCTTTGTGCGCGAGGCATTGCCGTATATGCTGCTGGGGATTTTTATCGTGAACCTGATGTATACCCTCGGCATCCTCGGGTTCCTTAGCAGCGTTTTTGCCCCTGTGATTACTCAGCTGTTCGGGCTGCCCGGAGAGGCCGTCGGCGCTCTGGTAGTGGGTTTTTTGCGTAAGGACGTTGCGGTCGGCATGCTCGCCCCGCTGGGGCTCCAGTTGCGTCAGCTTATCGTTGCCAGCGTGGTGCTCATTATATATTTCCCCTGTGTAGCCACGTTTGTCATCCTGTTTAAAGAACTCGGCCCGTGGGACCTGTTAAAATCCACGCTGATCATGCTGGGCGTCGTGCTGATAGTCGGCAGCGGGCTGAACTATATGCTTCTCGCTTTCGGGTTGTAAGAAAAAACTAATAATGAAAGCATCCTTTATTGCATTGCCAAATACCAATCAAAGTAAACAATCATTTCTTCCACGGGGACAAGCCCCGTGGAGGTTTGATGTCTTCGTTGAGATTCGCTCCCCCCACGGGCCTTGTGCCCGTGGCTAGCATGACTGACTACCAGGAAAAAACTAACGTCAACAACAAGAGACTCCACGGGGCTTGTCCCCGTGGTAATCATGACTGGCCCAAAATCAAGAGAAAAAAACAGAATAATGAATTTGGGTATGTATCCGTACTGCGCCGACAGGCGCCCTGATTTCAGAGCGACGTCTCTGAAAATGCGTAGGCGCTTAGTGGCCGTACATCGTTAACAAAATGAGGATATTGAGTAACACAGACATTCCTGTCTGTGGCGTCTTGGCATCAAAAAGAATCACAGACAAGAATGTCTGTGTTACGCTTGA
>PUNP01000383.1 GCA_003551785.1 Candidatus Brocadiaceae bacterium
ACTCTCTCTGGGTGCGCTATCTCGATATCAGCCGTTACCGGGGGCCGTTCAGAGTCGAGATATACCAGGATGAGGAGTTACGCGGCGAACGGGTTTTCGATGAGGAAAGCCTGCGAGCCGACGGAGAAGGACGCTCTAAATGGGGCGGCGGGTTCGGGCAGTTCGTCTGGGATCGTATGGGAGCCGAGCTTGATGCCGGGCCGGCGCAGGTGGTCATGAGCAAGGTTGATCCGATTGGCACCACCAGCCATGCGCGTCAGGTGGATTTTTTTGCCTTCAGCGCCGATCCCGAATACGAGCCGCATATATCCGATTTCTACCCTCCTATCTGGGTCAGGGTGCGGATGGGCGAGGAGCATCCCGAACCTTCCGTTATCCACATATTCGGCAGACGGCCGTCCGGTCGCACCCCCGACGGCTGGTTTACCGGCCATTACAATATCGACAGTGACGGTCTTGGCAGAGGTCATCACCCGCGCAGGAATAAGCTCCTTGACGCCGGGGAAGAGTCGCCGTGGGGAAATATAGCGCCTCTTATGAACTATCGCGGTGACAACCGGGTGCGTTTTTACGGTATGGTCAGTTATAATGACGACCTGGACGGAAGCGATTTTAAGCTGCTTTTCTCCGATGAACCCTGCGAAGAATCTGTATTCAAAAGCATATCCCGCTCCGGTCCCGGGGGGAGCGTAGTTGTAACCATCAACCAGAAAGAACGGCAGATAAAAAGCGAGATGCAGTGGAGCCGTGAGGCGCTCGGAGCGGCCAGTGAGATATCCGAACAGCCCGGCCGCCGTGCACGGCGTTTTCCGCTGCTGACCGGTCTTTCTCTGAACCCGGGGAGAAACGTACAGGAGACTGTAGACAACGAAACTGAGGTTCTGACCCGTCTGGGGTTCTCCGGGCTTTCACCCCATCCGGAGTTTATAAAGCAGGGTTTTGTTCGGCCCCGCACCAGCAGTTTTTATTTTCATCAGCGTGAAGAGGGTTGTTTCAACCGGCCGCAGGAGGATAGGATTCGATCTCAACTGACACGTGCCGCCAAGCGCCTGAAAGAGTCCGGAGCGGTAGATCAATTGACGTATTTCAACCTGATGGATGAGCCGTCATCAGCATCTCTGGAGCATCTGGATTCTTGTGATTATTGTATCGATGGATTCCGGGATTTCGTTACCGGAAGGAAAGGGATGGAGCCGGGATATTTCGGTCTTGAAAGCCGAGAGGAGATTCTGCCGGATATAGATAAGGATAACCCGCAACTTTACTATTGGACGGTAAGATACCGCCATCAGGTCCTCTCAAATTACTTCAAACTGGGCACCGATATTTTGCGGGAAATGATCCCGGATATCAACACAACGGCGAATTATGCTAACGAGCTTCACTTTCGGGGTAATCTGCTTGCCAGGGGGGTTGACTGGTTTCTTATTCATGGTGAAGAGGCGCTGACATATGGGTGGAGTGAAGATTGGTGCAATTTTGCACCGACGTGGCAGCTCAGCGGTTATTATGTCGATTTTTTGCGAGCCGCATGCCGGGCGAAGCAGCAGGATTTCGGCATGTACAATATAATGGGTGGACGCACACCGTCGGATATAATGACAAAATCCGCAGGCCAGATAGGACACGGGGTGAAAGCGCTTAACTATTTCAACTACGGACCTTATTATGCCCCAACCTCGGATCAGCAGTCCCATCGTTTTGATCTTTATCCGGCCCTGGCCCGAATCAATCATGCAATAGGGGCCGTGGAAGACTATATTATGGATGGGGAGGTGCCCCAAAGCAAAGTGGCCATGCTTTATTCACACAGCACAGACATCTGGAATCCGGACGGATATTCACTCCACGGAACCGAGCGCCAGTACTTCTGGCTCCTCCTGCAGCAACTGGGATATCCGGTGGAAATAATCACCGAGGATGATGTTATCGACGGTGCACTTGCCGAATATAAGGCACTACTGATGCAAGGTTCACATATGGACAGCGATGCTGTCGATGAGCTGATCGAGTGGGTGAGGGGCGGTGGCATACTTTACCTCGGCGCCGGCAGCGGACTTTACGACCGGTATGACCGGCCTTTGGATATGCGCGAACGCCTGGGCATGCAGCGCGGTGAGTTTGAGTTCTCCCAATCCCCCGGCCGTCCTCGCTTTGAAATGCCGCGGCTGAATGTTCTGGGGAAAATTGAATTTGGTGGAAAGGAGAGCAGTCTGGAAGCGTTCTGCGGTGTCCATGAACTCACAGCCTGGGGCGATGCGCAGGTGATCGCCGAATTCGAGGACGGAAGGCCTGCACTTCTCTCCGGAAGGGTGGATGACGGACGAGTGATCGCTTCCGGTTTTTTTCCCGGCATAGCTTATGCGCGGGGTGGAGAACTCTATCGGGACATACGAGATGAGGAGGTCACGTATAATCCACCGTCTTTCCCTGAACCTTATCGTGTACTTTTCAGGAAAGTAATGGAAGATATCCCCTGGAGGCCCAGGGTAAGCGGCAGTGATTATCTGGTTGAGACCTCCTTGATAGAAAGCGAACACGGCTTGCTGATTACTCTTGCCAACTGGTCCGGCTCGACGGCCAAAGAACTGGCGATCGAGCTGAGAACCGATGAAATTCAGGGTGTACCGTCCGCAGTTGTTTCTTCTATTGACACCTATGAATACCTCAATGGCGTGCTCCGGGTTGTGATGGATGTTGAAGAGTTTGATTTTGTGATAGTTCCCAATAAATAAATGGGGTAAAAAATGTGGTATATGAAAAAATTGTTGAAGTTTTGGCTTACATGTGCTGTGATTGTTCTCTGCAGCTATTCAGCGGCTGCGGAAACTCCGGATCGCATGGATAATTGGTATTCAGTTTGTTCCGGTTCGGATATTACGCTGCCTGTCGACGTTGAAACTGCGGCAGATTATTGGGTCTTGGGGCCGGATATTGCAATCGTACATGATGAAATTCTTGACCGTTACGTATGGGAACACAGCGGGGGGCGTCATGGATGGATACGGTCTCGAAAGCCGCTGCCCCATAGCTTTGAGTTACGGGCTCAGGTGCGTATTATGGAGCATAATCATAGCGTTACCCTTGCCGCAGGAGTGGAGGGGTACGAGGATAACCCGCGACGGGCAGAAAAACCTTACGAAATGACAGCGCGGCCTCGGGACAAGCGTACTTTTCAAGTAATAACCCGTCGAGCTGAACAGGAGTATTATCGAGAAGCCGATGGGCTGGTCGCTGAAGGCCCGGCGCAATGGGTCTCGACCGACAGTATTCTTCCCTTTCACCAAAGAAGGCAGAGGAGAGTGTCCGGGGGGGATAATTTCGGGGAGCGCTACACGAGTGCTCCTTCGCCTCTTGAGGATGAAGATATTCGGCGTGAGATGGAGGCTGCAATGGATGCGAGACCGAAAACCACAGATCAGTGGATGGAAATGCGTATAGAATACAGGCCGTCGGGGGTGCAAATGTGGGCCAACGGCGTCTTGATGGGCGAACAGCGGCCCGCCGGCCCGTGCAGTGGCGATGCTTTGCTTCAGCTCAACAGGTCGGTGCGTATTGCCTCTGTGGAAATCAACTGTCTTGCCAATACCCGGGACAGTCAGTATCATCCCGTGGCGCTTACTGATCGGCTTAATGCCTTTATTTCTGATGTTGAAAAGGACGATTCGGCGGCTTTGAGTGGTCTTTCTTTACCACCGGCCAATTCCCGCTCATTGGTGGAGGATATACCTTTTTATTTTTCTTTTGATCCACAGCGTGGTGATCACGTCGATGTCGGACCCAGCCTTTTCCGTGCGCGCAATCGTACGGGTCATTACCATGGTCGAACGACATGGCCGGCTTATCCTCAGAATTTTGATCCGGCACGTATTATGTTCAGGGTTCCCAACCGTGCCTATTCCCGGATATGGGTTATCGCAGCCTATGACGAAAATCCCTCTGCTACGCCCGTGCTCACCGCGCGTTTTTTTCGCCCGGGAGCGACCTTTACCATTGACGCAAGCAGGGAGATACCAGGACTCAGAGCGGATGCACACTTTGACGATGCTGTTCCACTGCAGGTAACACTGGAGGATACACCCGAGGCGAATCTGTGGCTTGTGCCCATCGAGCTGGATGCGGCACGTATTGCTTCGGAGATGCGGGAGATGCCGATGCTTTCGCTTGAACTGACAAAAGAGGTGCATCCCTATCAGGGCTATCCGGACCCTGCCAATTACGGCTGGTATCAGGGCGGCCTCCCAAGCGGTGTGCGCGTGTTTGCCATGACTCTGGAAGAAGCGCCCGTTCATATGATAGCCACCGGTAACAGGCATGGTAACGCTTACGTGTCGCCGGAGCATCCGCTCTGGCAAATTGATCTGAACAATCAGCTCACGGATTCCGTTTCAGGTCGTGTTAACCTGACAGTTACGGATCC
>PUNP01000572.1 GCA_003551785.1 Candidatus Brocadiaceae bacterium
AGGAGATGCCGGGGATGGAACATTATTCTTTGGGGTCGGGATCGTCTTCGATTTCCGGCAGTGGGGGCAGGCCGGCGTCCCGGTTTATGTTTTCAATGGCTTCCCGGATGGCGGGGGCGTTTCCCTCGTCCTGCCAGTACTCTTCAATGCGGTCGAGAGCCTCCTGACGCTTTTCCTCTGACACGCCTGCGAAATTACTACGCCCTCCATGTAACGAGTACCGTCCTGATAAATGAAAAAATGGTTCTATCTCAGGCATTATCCTTACCAGAAACTGCCCGGCCATATCCCAACGTTTATAAAAACTCTCATCCTCGTCACGGGCGATCTCCAGGCACCTTTCCACGGACTCCTCCGTGAAGTACAGCCGAACCGCGACGCACTCGGATTCAAGTTCGACCTGGGAGTCTTCCATCCACACAGCATAGGCGCCGGGCCTAAAATGATACTCTAAACCCGGGTCAAGCTCGCAGGTGAAATGGTACATGTCATTCGGCGCGATCGTCATCGGTTCCGGGAAGGGGTAATCAAATACTTTCATATCCTCCGTTTCCAGCACTTCCGGCAAGGCAAAAGCATAGCCGCGGACAGGTTTCCCTTCTATCGGTTTTCCGTCGTCTCCCGCAGGGGCTCTTTTAAACCAGGTCCTTTCTGCTTCATTCGGGGTGTGTGGAAGCTCCCAGGGTTCCTCCGAGTCGTTGACGTAATATACATCGAACACGGATTCTCTGCCGAACACGAACGGCCGCTCCTGAGGCACAAGCTCGATTCTCCTCTCCGGTTTCTGCCGTTCTTCCGCCGATACGGCAGCCGCTTGCATAATTGAGCCCAGCAACAATGCGAGTGACAGTATCTTATTCATAATGCTGTTTCCTTTAAGCTGAATAATCAGGTTAGTTTACGCGATAAGTTTCAATCGGCGACGGTCCGGAGTCCCGTCGTTACTGAAACCTAAATTCTTAAAAAAATTTCATTGATTGCATTACCTTTATTATTGAATTCACTGATCATCCATTAAATCGATTTCTAATCCGTCAATATTTTTTAAACTTTCAATCATCTCTTCGTTTAATTTATTGTTCTTTACGCAAAGAAATTCAAGATTGGTTAATTCTAACAACTCTTCCGGAATCTCTGTCAGATTGTTATTGCTAAGAATGAGTCGATTAAGTTTTTTTAAATTCCCTAATTCTACCGGAATCTCTTTCAGGTTGTTATTGCTGAGAATGAGTCCATTAAGATTTTTTAAATTCCCCAATTTTACCGGAATCTCTTTCAGGTTGTTATTGCTCAGATTGAGCCCTTCAAGACTGTTTAAATTCCCCAATTCTTTTGGTATCTCTTTCAAATTGTTATTATTGAGCCACAATAATTTCAGGTTTTTCAAGTTGCCAATTTCTGAAGGAAACTTAAACGAATCGTTAAAGCACAGATCCAGCCTTTTAAGGTTGATAAGATCGCCAAGCTCTGGAGGAATCATCCCGCTAAGGTTATTGCCACTTAAATTAAGACGGGTCAGGTTGGCAAGATTGCCTATTTCCGGGGGGATTTCACCATCAAATTCATTGAAGGCCATGTCTAAATTTTCGAGATTGGCTAACTGCCCAATCTCCGGAGGAATTTCTCCAGAGCAACTATTCAGGTGCATCCTTAAGCTTTTAAGGTTTGATAATTTCCCTAATTCAGGCGGGACTTTTCCCGTAAAATTATTGCTTGACAATTCCAATACCTCAAGCCTGGAAATATCGGTTATTTCAGGAGGCAGCTTCCCACTTAGTTTGTTTGCGCGTATATTCAGACTCTCAAGATTTTCCATCCTGAACAGTTGAGGCGGAATATTCCCAGAAAGATTATTTTGGCTTAAGTCAAGCTTGGCAAGATTAATAAGGTTCCCCAACTCGGAAGGAATTTCTCCGCTCAAATCATTTCTCGACAGTTCCAGCGCCCGAAGATTTGTCAGATTTTCCAGCTCAGGTGGAATCTTCCCTTTTAATCCTGACTGCTTCCAGTTGATGGATACCACATCATTATAATCCTCCACCCAAACTTCAAACTGCCTATTGTCTTGTTCTTTAGCAGACTTATCAGATTGGGCGCGATCTTGATTAGAGTCCAAACCTCGGAAGAAATCGGTGTTATCCCGAATGTGTGCGGCAAAATCGAATTCAGCCTGATTTCCATTGATGACCTTCAGCTTTTCATTGCCTCTGTAGAATACCCAGGTGGCTGTTTTCCCTTCCGCCATGCCGATTTTTTTAGAAATTCTAGAGAAGGCATACTTAAAGCGCCCGATTTTCTCTCCTGTTTCAAAATGGCCAGTGGCTGATGAGTTCAGATTTTCTCCATTGGCAGAGTGTAATAAAACAAAACTTAAGACGATAGTAAAACAGTTTTTTTTGATCTTCATAATTAAATTCCTTAGTTTTTTAATTGTCATTTAAATAAATTTGGAAAGCTTTTTTATTTATTTCCTTTGCTGCCTCTTTAAGAATGGCTTGGTAATTATCCAAAACTGCTGGATAATACTCTTCCCAGCCAATATATAGAGGATCGTTTGGACATGAACCTTCATGTATTAAAAAAACAGAATCTGATACCGAGTTTCCGGAAGAGTCTTGTATATTAAAAGTAACTTCTAATTTCAAGTTTTCTATTATTTGTGTATATTGTAATAAACTCGCTTTGCTCATTTTAGCCACATTTTGTGCATAAGTTGAAGCTGTGGTCCAAACACTATTTATCTTTGACCAAGCATCAAATTCATCTTTAACAATAGTTTTAATTAATTCTTTCACGAATAATTTTATGCCAGTTTCTGCGTCGATTGCCGTAAATTCTACGCCTCCAGCAAAAGTTGTTGTTAAGGCAAAACTCTCAACTGTAATATCTAAGCTTTCTACTTCCACAAGGATTGTCAGCTTGTTGCCACATTCCACGTTTAGTGTGTACTCGCCACGCGAGCCTAAGAGCAGATTCTTTCCCAGAACATCTGTACCAGAGAAAGAGCTAGTTGAGTCATCTGGTCTTATAAATTCCCATGCTGGTTTATCGTCCGGCCACTCATTTTTTGGATAAGGTGTCGCCTTTACTACTCTTATTCTGGTTACAGATTTAAAATTGTCATCAACATCAAAGATATAGGGAATCCTTATCCAATCTACGGCATTTTGCTCCGCTTTTATCGGAGTTTCAACGTTTATTTCCAAAACATTATCGGAATTATGGAACTCATGCGCTTCGAATTCTTCGATGCCGGTGGGGAGGTATTCAACATCGTCGGAATAGTCATCATCTACATTGTCTTCGGCTGTTATTGTATACGAGCCTGCTTCATCGATATCTCCTGGCGAATCAAAATCTTCACAAACTAACCACGTGAAATTACGATATATTTCACCGTGTTTATATACTGTGAAGTTTGGGGTTTGGCCAATTGGTATTCGTTTTTCGGAGGGATCAATGACAAAATCATCAACCGCCCCAGAAGCTTCCGCAGTAAAACTGTAATCCGGCGGCGGACCTTCCCCGCCGCTGTCTTCGGTTATTGGTATAAGATCTCCGCTGAAAGTTCCGGAGTATGCGGTTCTGAGGCTTAAAGTATCAAATACTTTGCGCCATTCAGAGAGATCTACAGAATGTGAATCTTTATACCATGAAGAGGGAGAATACTCTATATTATTAGAACTTGAATGGAATCGAAAATTATTTTGCGGTTTAAGTGGAACATGAAATATATAACGATCCCAAATATCATCATCAGGGATATCTTTTGTTGTTGTTCTATCTTTATCATGCCGCACTACCAATGTCTTATGGCTTAACACTAACTGCCCTTCCACTTCCACATTTTGTAAGAAAGATACTAAAATCAACGATGTCAATATAACCATGTTTTTGGGTAATATTTTTACATGTGCTCACCTTTTTTATAATTACTACTGATCCCTTTTTTTGGAATTCATAAATTCAATCAATTCTTCTGCCATTTTGGCATGAGTGGTGCCGGAATATTCTTCTATTATTCTCTGATACAGGTTGCGGGCCTCTTCTTGTTTTCCATGACCTTCTAAAATAAGACCTTGACGGATAAGAGCCCCCAGTTTGTCTCTTGATGTTGGCGCTATTCTTTCCGCATGTCGCAATATTTCCATACTCTTATCAAAGTCTCTTTGATAAATTGGAGCCATTTGAATTAACGCTTCATAACTGCTTGGGAGTTCGGGGCTGCTGTTGACCAGCTCTTCGAACACTTCTAATGCTTCATCTGAACGACCGCTGTAGTTCAAGGCAGTGCCCAGTCCGTGCATTGCGGCGGCCCGCTGGGGCTCGGTTGCAGACCGGTCATCGATTATTTTCCGGTAGAGTTTTTTGGCGCTGTCCCAATTCAGGCGGGCGGCGTCGAAATCCGCCAGCATGA
>PUNP01000820.1 GCA_003551785.1 Candidatus Brocadiaceae bacterium
CCGCCCCGCCCGGCCTCTCCGGCGCTTGCGGTTCTTATTGGAGATAAACGATAGATGATAGTGCAAGCGCCGGAGAGGCCGGGCGGGGCGGAGACACGGCTACGGTATGAGAAGTCGATACGTAGCTCTGAATCTTCATTCCACCGGCGCAGGGCGCGGTGGGGATGAGGTAACGGGGTCCACTGAATATTTATTACTATTGCTGAATATCTTCACTTGATTTTTGTGTTCGATGCGATCATAATGACCGTAAGGGATTTTTTGTAAGTCCTCAGTGAACCACGTAGCATCACCACCGGCACAGAGCACGGTGGTGATGAGGTAACGGGGTTCACTGAATATTTACGATTTTTTTTGATTGACGGCCATCAAATTCAAGATAACTCGTACACCATTGTTCAAATAATTTCATGAAAAACAAAAATCGTCGACATTTTTACAACGTTAGTCTATGCAATGGGGATGCTCTGAAATTGTATGATGAGTGGCCTGCACCCAGGATAATAATTTCAGATGGCGGATATGGAGTCTCCGGTTTTAAAGGCGATGCGCATGAACCTTCGAGATTAAACGAATGGTATAAATCTCATATAGAGGCCTGGTCAGAACATGCGCTCCCCGGAACTACGCTCTGGTTTTGGAATACTGAAATAGGATGGGCAACCGTACACCCGCTTCTGGAAGAATACGGCTGGGATTATGTCTGCTGTAATATCTGGAATAAAGGACTACAACATATTGCCGGCAACTGCAATCTCGAGCGCCTTAAAAATTTTCCTATCGTTACGGAAGTCTGCGTACAATACGTGAAGAAACCATTATTCCGTGTAGATGGTGAAAATCTTACTCTGAAAGAATGGCTCAGATATGAGTGGGTGAGAACCGGGTTAACCCTGGCTGCGACGAATAAGGCATGCGGGGTTGCCAATGCCGCTACGAGAAAATACTTTACTAAAGATCACAATTGGTACGCGCCACCACCGCCAATTTTCAAGAAACTCGTGCAATATGCCAACCAATACGGCAATGAAGAAGGGAAGCCTTATTTCTCCGTTAACTCAAAAAGCCCCATGTCCGTTCAGCAATACCAAAGTTTGTTTGCCAAATTTGAAGGAACCTATGGAATCACAAATGTTTGGGACCACCCGCCGCTACATAATGGTGAGAGAATCAAGTTGTCAGGATCAAAAAAATGTGCACATCTGAATCAAAAACCTCTGAAAATCTTTAAGATGCTCATTGAAGTGTCCTCCGACAGTCATGGCATGCTCTGGGAACCTTTTGGCGGCTTATGTACCGGTGGATTAGCCGCCTATCTACTGAATCGCCCTGCATGTTGTGCTGAAATCGACAAGAAGATTTTTGAGGTCGCGGTTAGTCGTTTTGAGTCATATACCACTTCACTTTTTGACAACCCCTCGCATCAAAACACGAAATCGCTAATGGAGACGTCAAATAATGCCGTATAACCCCCAGAAAATTTATCCTGATGACAATTGGCCACATTTGCAAATGTGGAAAAGGGTCAATTCATTGTTCTTTTCGCTTCCCAACTATTTCAAGACTGACCTTTCAATAAGTGGAATTAATGTGACTGAAACCTTTTCCGTGGGTGGTGCGCTTACCTCGATTGTTGACTCCCAGGTCGTCGATATCCTTAACCGGCTCAGGAATGTTTGGGATCCTGAGAATGAATACTCCGATTATGCTTTCATTCGACAATCCCAAACATTTCCGGATGTGCTATTGCAGAACTTGAAAGAGGATTCTGATGTGCTATTTGGTATAGAACTGAAATCCTGGTATGTCTTGAGCAAAGAAGGACAGCCAAGTTTCAGATTTAAAGTTACGCCTGAAGCCTGTGCGCCCGCTGATTTACTGGTTGTTATTCCGTGGTTGCTCTCCGACGTTATCTCCGGAACCCCTAAACTTCTGTCCCCGTTCAAAGAACAGGCCAAATATGCGGCCGAATACCGAAATTACTATTGGAAAAACTCCCGAATCGAGAGAGGTGAGAACGCAGAAATACGAAAACCACCGCCTGAAAATAGACATCCATACCCAGATAGCAAACAAGTTTCATCTGATGTTGCTGAGTCTGACGACGGAGGAAACTTTGGGCGAATTGCAAGAAGTGGAATACTCGATGACTTTATCGATAATATAAAAATGCAGGATTATATCGGTGTTAAAATCAGGCATTGGATATCCTTCTTCAAAGCTATATCGGAAACACGAACCGATGATGAAGTAGAACGAAAACTTGAATTGCTCAAGAAAAATATCACTGATGATGCCTTGAAACCAAAAGACGATCAGGGCGATACCGAATATAAAAAAGTTTTTCTCGACATCCTTGAACGAATCGAAAAATTGTGGAATATCACACCATAATCTTTTTTCTCTTTTTGGGAATATACGTTGAGAACCGCTTATTCAAAAAAATCCTGCCGCTTTTGTCAAAGAATTAAAACGATGAGGATAATCTATGAGCACCCAACCCGCATTGCTGGGCGGGGAGCCGCTGTTCCCGCAGCCCGTCGAATGGGACTGGCCGCCGCGGACTCCTGAACAGGGCGAACTGCTTAAGTCCTACTACAATTCCGGCGCTCCGCTGTCCGTTCAGGGCTGCGACGGGATTATAGCAAGCTGTGAAGACGTCCTGAAAAAACGTCTACAACGCCGCTGCGCTCTGCTGTGCTCTTCCGGAACAATGGCGCTTTACAGCGCTTATTTCGCTTTGAACCTCAAACCCGGTGATGAAATAGTCTGCCCCGCCATCACTTACCATGCCACCGCGACACCGGCCCTCCACCTCGGCGCCCATGTCGTGCTGGTGGATACCGAACCCGATACCGGCAATATCTCCCTCGCCGCAGCAGAAAATGCTATAACCGACCGCACCGTCGCTGTGGCAAGCAACGCTATGTGGGGACATCCGATCGAGCAGCAGGCCATGCGTAATCTCTGTGATAAACACCATCTTGCCTGGGTGGAAGACTTCAGCCATGCGCATTTCTCTACGTATAAAAACAGACCTGTAGGATCCTTCGGTGATATCGCCTGCGCCAGCCTGCAGGGGAAAAAATTCATCTCCGGGGGCGAAGGCGGGATACTCCTTACCGATAACGAGACGTTTTACCGACGCGCCGTCGCGCTCGGACATAACCTGCGCCGATGCTCGCAGTTGGTCAAGGGGACTGAGCTCGAACCGATCGGCAGGACCGGATTCGGGCTGAAACTGCGCTGCCATCCCCTGGCCGCGCTCATCATCCATCACCAGACCGTTCATTATGCCGATAAGTGGATGCAGGAACGCCATGACACCCTTACACACCTGAGCGCCGAACTCGCAGAACTGCCCGGGCTGAAGCCGCCCATCATCAAACCTTATGTTACGTCCATGGGGGCGTGGTACGGTTATAAGCCGAAAATAATGGAGGATGAACTAAGGATTTCTGCGGGTACCATCGCCGCCGCCTTGCGGGCCGAAGGCGTCGATGCCGACCTGCCGGGTTCGCCGCCGCTGCATCATCTCCCGATCTTCGACCCCGACCGTTTCATGTTAGGGAGGCTGTCAAAACACGATAACCGCTCTACCGAATTCCCGGGCGTCGATGAGTACGCTCGAGGACGGCTCAGCCTACCTACACCGACCGGAGAACGGGACGCCCTCGTTGTCGAGTCGCTTTTAAGGGGCTTCAATAAAATTTGGGAACATCTTGATATTCTGAGGGATTATGAGAATCATGGAGATCAGCACTGACGACATCCGCGTTCGGGAATGTTTAACGGCGGTGTTCATTGAACCCCCGCAGGCCGAACGTCTTGCACGGGCCGCCGCAGCATGGATTGTGCCGCGGGAGGACGGGGCCGCTGCCGGCGCCTGTGTGGTCGAAGATGAGAGTTGCAGCCCGTCCGGCAGTGCCTGGCATATCTGGCTGCTTGGTGTGATACCGGAGGCTCGAAACAGAGGTGTCGGCGGGGGACTGCTGGAGGAGGTCGAGCGAGCCGCACGCCGGCGCGGTGTCGGGATGTTGAAAATTAGAACGTACCAAAAATGGCAAAATATGCGCCGACTGCTCTTTAAACGGCAATGGGCGCTTGACAGGGCGGTTCCCGCTGTTCGACATGAGGGCATCGCTGAAGAGTGGATACTGCCGCTATTAACCGCTCCCCTCAAAACCGTGATCGTCGGGGCGAACCCGACGGGCAGAGGAGGCGAATGGGCGGAGGCCGCCGCCGAGCTGCCCGGTATTATCCGTATTGCCGGTATCTGTGATTGCCAGAAAGATATTTTGGAAAAATGGTCGGGCCATGATACGGACACTGATCTTGAGGCGCTGGTCAGACGCTGCGAACCCGATGCGGCGATACTGGCCCTGCCGCATAACGCCTATCACTTACCGCGCC
>PUNP01000217.1 GCA_003551785.1 Candidatus Brocadiaceae bacterium
GAAAAGTATCGATCTGTTTAGCCTAAATTTTAAGTAAAAGAGCAGGAACTATTTATATGAAATTTGAATTATGCATTATGCAATTTAAAATATTCAGTATGTGGAAATTTCTGGGTCTGGCCTGTCGATCAGCGCAAGAGCTATGTGGTGGTGGGAGAGTGGCGGCGTGACGGGCATAAGGAGAACGGCGATATCTGGTTGAGCAAGATATACTGGCGCCGACCTAACCAACTGATGACACCCGAGGGTCACGAGCGCATTGCAGGGCTGTATTAAGCTTGCAATTTTCACAATCGACAGGAAGAGGGAGGGAAAAAACATATACAAACGATCCAAAATGCTGTTTTTGGTTCAAATGCGGTTCAAATGGTGCTGTTCAAATGGTTTCAAATGGTGTAAGGCGTTCAAATGGTGTCACCAGTTCAAAAGGGCGTAAGTGTTTGTGAAATAGGACCATGTGAATTTGGGGCTGTCTCAAAAGAGGTCTTAGCGGCGTTTTTAAGGGGTTGTTTTCGCTGTTTAATTTAAAGATTTTCCGCAAGAGCTGAGCGAACTATCCGCTCATTTTTGATAAAAATGTCATGAATTTACTTGATACACATAAAATCAGATTTTTTTGTAATGGGAAAGCTATATCAGCGGGTGTTCCTGCGCGTATTGTTCCCGGTAGCAGCAACAGACTGTCTGTGGAACTCGATTCACCTTTAGCATTGAATGCTGTTGTCAGAATGGAGGTATGTGCGCCGGACGGGACGAAGAGAGTTGAATCCGTTTCCCCCGTGAATGGGATAGCGGAATGTGATCTGGGGCCGCTGTGTGCACCAGCGATTTACGATTATGAGAACGGAATGGTTTTCAGGCGCGGATACTGCTGCACGATATTTGTAGAAGATGATAATAAAGGCGTTACGATCTCCGAGCTTAAACTTGGATCTGTCTGTTCACAGGAAAAACATTATGAGTGGCTACAGCCGGATGCATCGGGACGCTGCCTTTACAGTGACGGTTACATACCCGAAAATGGCGGTTGGAATCCGTTTGGGGAAAGCAGCGGCGTTATGCAGCCGGCGCTGCAAATCAAGCTTGCTCCGGAAGTGCTGCTTGACAATGGCAGATGTGCCGTTCTTTACCGCACACGGCCCGAACCGCCCGTTGGACAGATGCAGGGTCTGCTTCGAATTGTTGATGAAAAATGTCGGGAGATGGTTGCTCCTGTTGAAGTAACTGCCGATGCCCGGTGGAAAGAATTTCGTCCCGAAACAGCTGACTGGCCTGACGGCATTTATACAGTCGAGCTCCTGCCCAAATTGAACCAGCAATACTGGGAGGATTGTCCACGGCTGTTCTACAGAAAACAGGCTTTTTCCCGGAAGAGAATACAGATATCTCCCTATGCGCCGTATACATTGGAGCGCGACGATTCACGAAATACCGTTGAAATCTCCCAATGGCCGGACGATACCCCAGAAGGATGGGAGTGTACCGTCAATAAAAACGGTGAAGAAGTTCTTTTTAGCAACGGGGATCCGTCTTCATCTGCTCTCTCTCTTAAGCCCAAAGTTGAAGGCATGTACGCCGTATTCGCCGAAGCAGTGAACTCGATTCATATCAGAACAGGGGGAGAGGATATTGTACGCAAAGTGCATGAACCGGAAAAAGACTGTTATACTCCCGTTTTCGTCACGGTCGCTGATCTCACGGGACAAACTCTGGAAATCTTTCCTAATAATCTTGAATCACTACGCGTCATCCTGAACGAGAAAAAAGACGATACACCCGCGATGAAAGAAATAGTCGGAGCCGGATCAGAAAATTCGGACATAAGATCCGGTCTTAAAAGGCTGCTCCTGATTCCGGTAACGAGTGCATCGGTCGATGAATTTCGGAATCAAACCGTCGATCCTCCGTATGAGCTTCGCGGGGTGGACGACTGGTGGTGTTATTTTCGGGGTTGGGATCGCGCTGACCGCTGTCAGTTGGACACCATTGTTCAAGGCCAGCGAGAGATCGGCATTTCGGCTTTGAACTGGGCTTTGGGACGTTCATGGGTGCAGTACCCCACCCGTCTGCCTGCTGCCGAAAAGTTTCCCTGTGCACCGGTGGACGCCGAACTGCTTAAAAAAAGCCATCCCCATTTTATCGCATGGGAACAGATTGTTGATGTCTGTGATTGCCTGGGGTATCCACTGCAACGAAAAGAACGTCACGGAATGCGGATACATGGCTGGCTGGCCATGAACCGGCATTACAGCCCGGAAGCACATGGCGGCGTTTTTACTTCCGCCTGGGCACGCTCGCATCCCGAATATCGTCAATACCGTAAAAATATGCTGAGCATTGATGTCAGCCGAATGGAATATTTTTTCCCGGAGGTGCGTAAGGAAAGGGTAGATATCCTTGAAGAGGTCGCCGGTTACAGTCCCGATGCATTGGTGATTGGATGCTGCAGGCAGCCCCCGATGTGTGGTTATAACCCTGAAATGGTCGAAACTTACAAAAAATTGACGGGAACAGACCCGACGGCGATCGATTTCGACGATGGGCAGCCGTATCTCGAATGGATTAGTTGGCGTGCCGATTTTTTCACCGAAGTGTTACACGAGCTTAAAGATCGTCTGATCAGAATGGAACGCGAGATTGGAAGAAAAATACCGGTTATCGCCCGTATTCCCGGGGCCGGTCTTCTCTGGAATCTGACCCAGGGAATGGATGTCAGAACCTGGGTGCGGGAAGGTCTTATCGACGAGCTGCAACTTGACCCGCTCCAGTCTTTCGCGCCTGACGAAAATGCCTCTCACGACGTAAGGCCTTATTTGGAGCTTTGCCGTAACGGTGGGATAACTGTGTTTGGTGGGGTTAACGGCACCACCGGGGCGAATCGCGGAGCAGCCGAAGATAATTATTCTCCGCTTCCAGGACTCCGTCGCGCTATCGGACTGCTCAGGGCTGGAGTCGATGGAATTGAAATTTATGAGGCGGAGGTTTTCGCTGCCTGCAGTGCCCGTCGCTGGCTGATACCACTCTGGGGTGACCCTGATAGAGCAGTACAATGGCTGCAGGAATCAAACCTGGAAGCGGTTTACCCCATTACAGCCCAAAATGCCGCTTTTGGACATGACAATCATTGGTTCGGCGGAGAAACAACGCACAGGGAAAAAGACGGCCGCTTGAAGCGGGGATCAAAGCGTGTATTGTAGATTTTACTCGTTTTTTTAACTAGAGGGCTTAATCATGGAAAGTATCAATATCGGAGCAAGACGGGAACTTTTCTGGGATTATTATCTCCTGGATACGTCACGAACTTCGGCGGAGTTGAAGGTTCATCATCCGCGAATAGAGCAAATTGTGCTCTCACACAACGCTCCGTGGGAGGGTGATGGATGCAACGCACACTCCATCGTTAAAGACGGCGACAAATACCGTATGTACTATCTGGCCTGGAAAATGCTGAATGAATCAGTAACAAAACACTCCACCGGAGAAAGTGTTGTCTGCTATGCAGAAAGCGAGAACGGGCTGCACTGGGAAAAGCCGTCGCTGGGGATATGTGAATACAACGGGAGCACCAACAACAATATCATTCTCGATGCTCAAAACTGCGATCAGCGTGATATGCCCTATGTGTTTCTCGATGACAACCCTTCATGTCCGCCCGAGGAAAAATTTAAAGAAATACGCCGGGGTCCCGACGGTTTTCTCACCTGCTATGTCAGTGGTGACGGCATCCAATTCCGGCAGGGTTGGAAGCTGACGGATAAAGCCGCTTTCGATACGCAGAATATTGCATTTTGGGATTCGGAAGAAGAATGCTATTTTGCCTATGTACGTAACTTTCACGAGCGTCCTTGTGTTTATGGCAGCGCGGGAAAGGGAAACAGACGGGTGCGTGATATCCGGTGGATGACCTCCCCCGATTTTCGTTCCTGGACGGTACCCGAACCGCTTGACTTCGGTAACGGAGAAGATTATCCCCTTTACACTAACGCCGTGCAGAAGTATTACAGAGCACCGCACCAGTTCATCGGGTTGCCCTCACGCTACGTCGAACGCGATGATTGGACGGAAAACTACGATCAACTGGCCGGTTCTTCCCTGCGGCGTAAAATCGTGGGTGTGCATCCGCGCTATGGACTCAGCACCACTGACTGTGTGCTGATGACTTCACGTGACGGCAGAAAATGGGACCGTTTCGACGAAGCTTTTATCAGGCCGGGAATCGAACGCGTTAACAACTGGGTCTACGGCGACTGCTTCCCGGCTCCCGCGATGATAGAAACACCTTCTGCGCTCGGCAACGCCCCGAATGAGCTATCCCTTTTTTGTTTTGAAAATCACTGGCGCATGATCCCGGCGCAACTGCGCCGTTACACCATCCGGATTGATGGTTTTGCTTCGTTAAGCGCTGGGTATGCA
>PUNP01000959.1 GCA_003551785.1 Candidatus Brocadiaceae bacterium
AACGGGCGGCTGATTGCGTCCGTCTTGCATGAAATCATCCGGAAATTCATCCAGTGACTCGAACATCGCATCCCAGGTGTTTTCTACGGGTTCCAGAACCACCCGGTTACCTTCTTTGAACACCTTCACCTCTTTGCCGGGCATTCTGAATTCTTTGGGGAGACGTACCGCCTGGGACCGGCCGTTCTTGAATAATTTCGCTGTTTTCATTCAACACCTCCTTTATTCATCGGCAAAAACCTTTGCGACATCTGGAGCGATTTTCACCAGGTTGGTGCCCGATTGAAAGCGCTCGGCATATTTACCGCGAACGCCCCCCGACATCGCTGAGAAGTCATATTCTTCACGAAGCTCTTCTGTTTTGTTCTTATCCATTTTCATAAATTATATTAGAAATCGAACCGGTAAGCAAATATAGCAACGGCGAGTATTGCCAGAGAGAAAAAGTGTGGGAATTTTTGAATATAAAACAATTTTAGATTATATTGCATGGTATGAGACGATAAATACGGATACGGATTGAAGGGCGATGTAATTCATCTGGCCTATGCATTTTTTTACAAAAAGGATTTTTTTAACCTTGAATCGTAATCATCTTGCGAATGCAAATAAGCGACAGCAGATACGTCGCATAAATACACAATTGAACCTATCGATTCCGGAAATAATAACACCTTTGGAGCTGTTCAGGGAGGGAAAATTATTATAGGAACCAAATTACTAAAAGAGAAATACAAAGCCCATAAGCGTTTGGATGAACAGACAAATCATGATCTCAGTATTTTAAGGATGCGCATAAAAAAGCACAGAATGCGGCTGAGAAATATGGATTAAGTATTCTCTACGGGCAGATCGGCGGAAGGTTTCTTCCTCAAAACCGCAAAGAGGTAGTACGGGGGTGATCCCCGCCAGAACGGGAGTTGAGCAGGTAATATTGCTTGCAAAGTACCGTTTAAGAGAAAAACAGAAAGGGAATTGGGTAAAAAAATATGACCACAATAAACAACATAGTCGAGAATCCACTTCTGCAAGAACTCCATGAACGAAAAAGGTCAGCGTTAATTGCTCGCTTCCCTGCACTATCTTCCTGCTCTCATGACTACTTCCTGTCCCTTGGGAAGTATTTGAACGGAATACCTCAGCAATTTTATTCGCGAACTGTCTACTTGGAGTATTTGGGATGGCTGGAAAAGAGGGATCAAAATGTCCGTACACAGCTGCAAGCTTACCTTTCAGAGCATGCTGCCGAGATAAATCGTGCTTTTCTCCATTTGGAGGAAATCAACGGATTTGACTGGCATGATTCGTTCCAGAAGATTGACGACTATGAAACCATCAGGTTTGTAGACCAGCAGATTCATCCGACGTATTTACGACTTGTGGAGGCAATATTCTGCCCTTTTCTGCGAGTGGTTGCTCATTTTTCACGCATTGACAGAGGAAAAGGGACAGAAGGATTGGATATATGGTGCATTGTTCAAGAGCTCCAAGGACATTACTTTGATGAAGCTATCCGACCGTACCATCACATTATTAGAAATGGTATCGGTCATGGTGGAATCACCTACCTAGAAAAAGCTATACGCTACAGAGATAAGAAAGGCAAGGCGAAATATGACATCTCTGAGGTCGTTCGTATCTGTGACGACCTTCTCGATACCTGCAATGCGTTTGCACTGGCCCTCTCAGTATTTTTGCTCGTGCGACAACCTGGAGGTTATGAACTACCGAAGCAACTTTTGATCGAAGAACTGAGAGCCGAGACGAGATCTCCGTGGTGGGAGATTGTCGGCTGCACGCCCTCTCAGTTTTCTGGAGTGAACCAGTTGATTGTCTATGCTAGGGCTCGGACCTTGGATTACAGAAAAGTACAGATGACTACTTTCCAGTCCGGAGTTCTTGCTGAGCGATTCGCACCTGGATTTGATCGCTATTTCTTCTCCATTCGCGCAGAAGGGGCGTGGCCGGGCTGGGCAGCTTTCGACGGCAAGAAGTTACGAACGCTTCGGGAACAGCAACGCTTCTCTCTGGAAGATTACAGAGACGTCATCGAAAACAATTTGGTGTTCTATGTTCCTCGTTTTCACCTTCCAAGGCTATTGGGATGCTTTGAGACGTTGTTAATCGCGTTCAAAATGCACTTTCAGCAGGCTGTCGCGGACTTTCGAAGGCAGCTTGGCTTGGCAAAAGTGTGTGTGCGCAATGTCGAGATTCATCGCAACTCTTGGGGTTCTGCCATGAATGGTAGTGTACACATTGCGGCGCCAGTCGGGAAGATCAACCAAGATACCATTCGCGAGTCTTGCCGGCGCATTGTCCGAAAGGCTTTGTCACATGCTCGGCGAAAGACTTCCCGTCTGAATATCACTCGATACCTGCCGCTTGGTTTTGCTCGAATTGCTGTTTTTCAGAATAATTACAGGAAACGTCGTCTATCGAGCTTCGGTCTTGGAAAAGACCTAATTTGCACCGTGCAAGTGCAGCGAATTGGGAGAATACGATCTCCAGATATCGTAGGATCGACAATCGAGAAGTACGGGAAGTACCGAATAGCATGGAACCGAGCGTGGCTTGAAAAGGTCAGGCTTTCAGCCAACGTTAAAGAGGATACGGCTGAAGGCTGAGGTTTACCCCCAGAAAAAATGACCTTTTCAATGTGTATTTTGGTTAATATCACTAAGGAAATGTTGGGCCATAAATTGTTCAAAAAAACGTAGCCGGAAGCTTGATATATCTGGTAATCATCGATATAATCATCAGTAAGTTATTGTAGCTTAATATAACATTAGCGAGCTACGAGCATTGCTTACAAAACGGTCGAACGAACCGGCGCACAACAGCAAGATCAAATTTGCTGTTTTTATGACGTCGGTCTTTCGATTCAGCCGTTGGGTATAATGGAATGATCGAAATTCCTGAACCCAAAGAATGGAAGTCTCTCCAATCTGGTTTTTGTAGAATATTTAATGAGATTGGGCTCCATGCAGAGGAGAATAAACTAATAATTACTCCCAGGGGATCAGTATCCCTTGATGTTTTTGCGATAGATATTGGGAGTGTAGATTCAATTCAATATGTTGTTGAATGTAAAAATTGGAAGAATTCAATTCCACAAAGTGTGGTTCACGCCTTTACAACAATAATGCACGAAGTGGGAGCAAATATTACAGAAGAATTTAACGCAATTTTGGGGGGAAATTTTTTTGCCCAAAAATTAAATACACCAGACCTACGTTTCGCAAGCCAGTAATCTTGTCGTTAGCTGGCATAGCTGAAACTATTGAATCCAATGCGTTTGTAACTGTTCCTATAAAACTCTAAATGAAACCTTAATGGATAAACCACGATTTCAAGACTATTTTAACGAACTGGCATGTGGAGAAGCATACGGCATCTTTATCGACGAGACTGGTTCTCCCGGCATTATGGATGCGCCTGCAAATTTTCACCCTGAAAGAAAGACATGGGTTGCCGTAGTGGTTCCACCATCACAAATCGTTGAAGTTATGCAGCAAATGCCGGGAGCGCTTGATGAACTTCGAAAATCACTTGGCGCGGATGAATTCCACTTCAATGAGATTTACTCTGGTAAGAAACAGTTCAAAAATATTGATCTTCAAGTTCGCCTTGGATTGTTTGAATTCATGGCCTATATTTTTTCGGCTTTTAGATTCCCTGTGATAGTTCAAACTTTTGACCCTGAAACACTCGCAGACGTACGGTCGAAAATGGGGGATCAACTTCCGAAGTCGATTCCTCATTTTGATTTTACAAAATGTGAGGATTTTGGGTTGCTCTTTCTGTTGCTACGTTTGAAGTTGTATATAAAAAAAACGGGAATGGATCCCAATATAAAAGCTCGTGTCTTCATCGATGAGGGATATAAGAAAAATGGAATCGGGATAAGAATTCCAACATTTGAAGATGTGTTTGCAGATGGTCAGATCTGTTTTGCTAAATCATCGAGCATCTATCCGATTCAACTTGCCGACTTTGCTGCGTTTTCCCTTAATCGAGTCCAACTGATTGGGGGTAGGGAACATCGAAGAAAGCTTGATAAACAACTACTTAAAATCCTATCGCCTATAGCTTTCAACTACGTCAACATCGAGCAAAAAATTAGCCCCGTCGACCAACAGGGACCATTGTTCACACTTGCAGATACACGCCCCAATGGCCCATATCCGCCTAAGACCGGCTAACGAAGAGGTAAGAATAAATCGTCTTTCTTACAGCCAAAGTGTTATACCAACTACTTTATCGAACTGAAACAGCAGTGGGGGTTTCAGAAAAAAGAGGAAATTTGGTAACGTCTCGCATAGACACCCGGTGTCCATATGGTGTCCATAACATATCTAAATAGACCTGAACAGACACGACAGAATATAAATCAGAAACAATCATAAAA
>PUNP01000336.1 GCA_003551785.1 Candidatus Brocadiaceae bacterium
CTTGCAGTGTTTTAAGCTGTTAAGTTGATAAGCTGTTGAGCTGTTGAGCAACGACAGATTCTGATGTTTTCAAATGACTTCGAGGTGTATAGCGTAAAAGTTTTTGCTGAGCTTTTTTTCTAAAAAGCCAAGCGGCGTTTGCTTTCTGCGCATCTGCACCACTGGCGACTTGTGAGAAAAGCGGGTTAGGGTAACCCCTTTCATCCGGCAAATGCGCCCCCATATTTTTTTCATTCCACAGTTCCCTATGTGTTGTACATTATTGTATAACATCGTAAGTCGCTGTAATCAAACGCAGTATAGAGTTTTAATAGGCGGTTGTGGGGGCGGCATTTGACTGAAAATATGATTTTGACTATAATAGTATATCGACGTTATACAATGCAGGCGAGTTTTCAGTGGAACCGGCGGTATCTCTCCGGTGCAGGTCAGGGTGTGGTGATTTAGCAGGCGTTTACGGATTATTTATACAGTTAATTGCAGGGAGAGGAGAAATACAATGGTTGATACAAAAAGTTCAGTTCCGTACCCCGAGCAGATTGCAGAGGACTTGCGCAGGCGTATAGATGATGGTGAATTCAGTTCAGGGCACAGATTGCCGTCCGAGGATAAGCTGGGTGAACGATACGGGGTCAGCAGGATGACGGCCAGGCACGGACTGATAAAGTTGATAAGCGAGGGGGTTGTGGAGCGTGTCGCAGGGAAGGGCACATTTGTGGCTTCGGAACCGGCAAGTGCTAAAGAAAAAGATGCTTTTTTGAGCAGCGGGGTTATGGTATTGGTACCGAACCTCCGCCATTCTTTTTATTACGGCATTATTCGCGGGGTGGAATCGGTGTTGACCGATAACGGATATGAGACTATTCTCAGAAATGCTGAGGAAAGCCATGCAGAAGAGGGGCGATGTCTGCGGCGTCTGCTCGAAGGAAAGTGCAGAGGTCTGGTGCTGGTGGCTGAAAACTATTCCCAGCAGAACCTTCAGCTTTTGAGAGAGGTAGAGCGACAGATGCCGGTTGCTGTTGTCGATGTTAAGGTGCCCGGGCTGGAGGAGTCTGATCTGGTGGTTTCGGATGATATAAGCGGGGGCTATATGGCCACCAAACACCTGCTGGAACTCGGGCACAGGAGGATATTGCACGTTTCCGGCCCCGATGACGATTCGAGCGCACGGAACAGGCTCGCGGGGTATAAAAAAGCGCTTGAAGAGCATGGCGTTGAATATCAGGAAGAGCTGGTTCGCTGGACGAGCTGGCACAGGGATGAGGGCTATTATGAGGCAAAGAAGTTTTTCCTCAACAACAGTGATGGAGCTACGGCGGTGTTTGCCTGTAACGACGAGGTTGGTGTTGGGGTGCATCACGCGCTGAGCGAGCTTGATATGAGTGTGCCTGAAGATGTGTCTATTGTGGGGTATGGTAACATAGATTTGGGGCGATATCTGAGGGTGCCCTTGACGACGGTTGAGCAGTCCGCAGAGAAGATGGGCACCACGGCAACCGAAAAACTTGTCGGTAAGATTTTAGGGAAGAAAGAGCGGGCAGCGGAGACGGTAACCGTTCCCACCAGGCTGGTTATACGGGATTCATGCGGGATTCGAGAGATAAATAAATTAAGCTCAAAAGTTTCGTGCGGGTGATTTTTGATACGGTGAAATTTTGGAATAAAAGGCTGTGAAACTGTTTTTTTTACTTGTTTTGCTTATAGGAGGGCGAAATGATGTGGATGGTTAATAATGTATGTTTTGGTAAAGAATCGCACTGTACATCGGTCCAGTCTGAAGCGTTTAATTTTTTTTCTAAAGGAGGTAGTTCCATGAGGAAGATGTTCACATTAATAGAGCTGTTGGTTGTTATTACCTTTCCGACTGGTTTGCCGAACATCCCGAAGGAAGGTTCACGCTGAACAATAATGATTATCCGAACTTTTGCGAATGTGAAAACTGTGCAGCCCTGGATCCTGAGGGTGAAATAGGGCGGACGGGGGGCGACATTTCGACGAGGTTTTTCACTTATAAAAATGAGGTTGCACGGCAAGTTTGGAAAGATCATCCCGAAGCCGAGATAAACACCCTGGCCTATCAGAATTTCCGGCAACCTCCCTTGGAAGTAGTCCCGGAGTCAGGGCTTATAGTTACTTTAACGGACCACGGTCGCTGTTTTAGACATTCCCTGAGCGATGAAAATTGCCAGGCGAACAGTTTTTTCCGCGACATGTATGAGGGATGGGCTGAATTCGACAACAAGCTGAGTAATTTCACATATTATAATACCGGCATGGGCGGCTGGGTCATCAATCGCCCGGTTGAAAAGGTGGTGGCGGAAGACCTGCGCTACATGCACAGCCTGGACTTCGAACATTGGAACATGCGTGCCGTACCGCCTGACGGCTCATGGGGTTATCTTAAGAGGAGAGACAGGGACCCTACTCCGAACCGGGAATTCTGGCGTGCCAATATGCATATGTTATGGATACAGGCGAAGCTTGCCTGGGACCCCGATCTTGATTTCGATGAATTGATGGAGGATTTCAATTCAAAATATTACGGGCCGGCCGGTGAAGCCATGCACCAATTCAGGACTATGAAGCTGAGGCTCTGGGAAGAAACCGCTGGGCACTTCATGTATGGAACTTCATATACCCTTTACGGAAAAAGCCTGATGGCTCCCGGAGCGCCCGGTGACATGCTTCGACTTCTTGACGAAGCCGAGGAAGCCGCCGCCGGCAACGAAAAATATCTGCTGAGGGTGGCAAAGGATAGGGAGATTTTCGAGAATACATGGAAGGCCGGGTATTTGGAGTACAAGCAGAGGCCGGACGAACCGGTTCATGCTTCAAGGCTTTCGGAGTCGATTAAGGTGGACGGTAACCTTGATGAGAGGGATTGGGTAGAAAGCAGTAGAATTACCGGATTCAGGCACGCCGACGGAAGCAGGGCGGAAATCCAGACCTACGTGCGGGTTCTTTTTGATGGAGACAACATTTACCTGGGAATGGAGATGGAAGAGCCGGAAACCGATCTTCTCAAGATGAGTGCTTCCGGCAGAGACGATTCTCGTATATGGCGGGATGATACTATCGAGATTATGATTGACCCGGAAGGAGATGGGGCGCGCTATTTTCACTTTGTCGTCAACCCGGCTGGTTCGTTCAGGGATTCAGAAAGGGAAATAGGTATGCCTACCTCAGGTAACCCATCCTTTGATTCTGGAGCGGAGGTATCCTCGGTCGTGGACTTTGAAGGAAGGTGGATCGTTGAAATGGAAATTCCCGCAGACTCTCTTGGCGGTGAAATAGCCCCGGGTAGCAGCTGGACTATGAACGTGGTTCGTGTTCGCAGGGCGGGAAAAGAGACTGCTGCTGTCAGCAGCTGGGCAGATGGTCAGGTTCACGAGACCAACAGTTTCCGGAGAGTGGTTTTCGGAACGGGCCAGAGCGTGATCCGTAACGGTAATCTGGCAGATGTAGTGAAGACACCCGACTGGCAAAGGGAAAGCAGGGGTGTCAAAAGCGAAAATTTTCTGGCAGGCTGGGGCGTCAACGCCCGGAAGGCCAAGGTGCTGGAAGGTCCTAACAACGTTCTTTTGCTTCGAAGCGGGGTTATATTCCAGTATATGGGTCTACCCGATGACGCAGGAAAGTTGACCGGTGAAATAATTGCTTCAGGAGAGGGAGAAATGCATGTCAGGTTCAGAACGTCCTTTTCGCATCCATTCGAGGAGGAAAATACAACCCGGCTGGAGCCTTTCCAGCTTTCTGAAGAACCCTCTTCTTTCCAATTTATATATGACCTGGAAGAGGGAGAGCATGGTTATGTGCATATTTCAGCTTCAGATGCATCGGAAATAAGACATGTTAGCTTGATGGCTGAATAAACCATTTCCATGTAACTGTTTTAAAAGATAAGAAAGGTTTCTATATAGGGATGTTTTTAAGTTCTCATTGAACAGGCCGGCATCGCCGCCTGTACAGACTCCGGGAGCTGATGAGTTACGATGATTCAGTGGAGATAAATATCGGTGGCGTTTCTTTTATACTTTCCGAATAACGGAGAAGCAAAATGACACGCAGTTTTCCACAGCGAGCTATACATCTCGACTTCCATACTATGCCCGGCATCTACGATGTGGGTGCGGAGTTCAATGCCGTTGAGTTTGCGCAGACGCTGAAACAATCCGGCGTGGACTACGTCACGGCCTTTGCCCGGTGCAACCTCGGTTTCGCTTATTATCCAACGAAAATAGGTATCGTTCACCCAGGTTTGCAAAAAAAAGATATTCTGGGGCCCATGGTTCAGGAATGCCATCAACAGGGTATAGGAGTTTCAGCATATTTTAATGCCGGGCTGGACCATGAGCATGCATTACTCCACAGGGATTGGTGCAAAGTCAATAAACAAGGGCAGGTTGCGGAAATGAACAAAATGGGGCACTTCTTTCGCAGGATGTGCCTCAACACAGAATACGGTGACCACCTGCTTTCTATGGTGGAAGAAGTGATGGAATTGTATCCTTTCGACGGCATCTTTCTCGATAGTTTCAATCTTGCCGCATGTTACGGTGTGGAATGCCTGGACGGCATGAGTGAACAGGGTATGGACGTTTTCGATGAGAGACAGGCGGCAGAACATTACTGGCGAGTTGCGCAGAATTTTGCGCGAGAAACGGAAAGGCTGGTAAGGGAAAAGAATGAGGATGCTTATATATATTTCAATGGACTGCCGTATGCAGAACAGCCTACTCATGTTGAACTTGAGATTCTTCCCACCGGTGGGTGGGGCTATGACGCTTTCCCCATGGCCGTCAGGTATGCCCGCACGCTTAACAAACCTTATTTTACCATGACTGGGAGGTTCCATAAATCATGGGGTGACTTTTGCGGGCTGCGACCTAAACATTCACTGATGTTTGACCTCTTTAATTCCATTGCTAATGGCGGCACCTGTTCGGTCGGGGATCATATGCACCCGAGAGGCCGTCTTGAAAAAGCGGTGTATGATCTTATTGAAGAAGTTTATGCATCGGTAAGACAGATTGAACCCTTCACAAAAGAAGCCGTTGCTGTTACTGAAATGGCTATTCTGGAACCGGAAATTACAAAATACCCTTCCCTGCTTCAATCTGATTTTTCTTCGGTTACCGGGGCAGCAAGGATGCTGATAGAACTTAAGTGCCAGTTTGACGTAGTGGATGGTACCGGGGATATTTCAAAATATTCAATATTAGTTCTGCCCGACAGCGTGTGCGTGGACGATGCACTTAAAAACAAATTGCAGGAACATCTGAAAAACGGCGGCAGTATTATCAGTTCAGCCTACGCAGGTCTTGAACCTGGCAAAAAGCGGTTCGCGCTTGATCAATACGATATCTCCTTCGACGGTCCTGAAGAACACAACTATTCTTTTTTTCAGGTTTGTAAGGAATTTTCGAAAGGACTGCCGGATATGCTTACGACCATCTATCAACCAGGCATTGAAATGAAAGCGGGTCGAGAGGCCAAGACGCTGGCCAGGCTATTCAAGCCGTACTTCAACCTGGGTTCCTGGAACGGGCGCCACGAGAATCTTTATATACCTCCGGAAAAGGATACAGGGCGTGCTGCGCTGGTTCAGAGCGGCAATATATTTCATTTCAGCTTTCCTGTTTTTAAAGGCTACTTTGATGACGCGGTCGTTGCTTACAAGACACTTGTTAAAAACTGCCTTCACCGAGTACAGTATCGACCGCTTGTACAGTGCAAGAATCTGCCCTCTTTTGCTCAGGTTACGGTAACGCAAAATAAAAAATGCATGATGGTGCACGTCCTCTCTTACCTGCCGGAGCTACGAGGAAAGATGCAGGTTATTGAGGAACCGGTTGTTTTGAAAGATGTTTGCGTCGGCTTGAGAACCGACGGGCAGGAAGTAGAGAGAGTTTTCCTCGCGCCTTCAGGCAAGCAGATCCCGTTTACTGTTGAAGATCATTACGTCAGTGTCAAACTGCCCGAAGTGAACGGCTATCAAATGGCCGTCTTTGCAATGCGTTAGCCAAGCCCAGTCGGAATCCAGAAGTGGTGATAAGTGCCAAGTGTCGCACATCCTGCTATTCGTTTTTGTGCATTTACCCGCATATAAGCCGTTAAAAAAAATTGGTTAGTTAATTTTACAGGAGTCTTTAAGCATTACCAAAGGCGGAGGCTATTCGCATGTTTAAGTTATTTGTTGAAACTTTTGAGGTCAAGAAAGATGGTATGCCCGGAGGATGGTTGGTTGAGAAAAATTCTGATTTGCCCTTCAGCGCGGTTGAGTGCGGAGAAGGCCGGATGAGCCTGCTGTCGCCGGGCAACAAATACATTCCGGTAACTCCGGATGTGGTCGATGCCGAACTGAGAATGACTGTAAGTTTCAATTTTGATATAGCGAGCCGGTTTGAGCTGATTGTTTCATTCCGTTACGATCTTTCCAGCAGAAGCGGGGAGGCTGTCCGTTTCATCCGCCGCCTTAAAGAGTCCGTTGTCAGCCTGGAATACGGAAAAATGGCTGACAACAGATTTGCGATGGAACAGGTTATTTCACATGAAATTCCCGATGACACCCTGAAAAAACCCGTTGAAATACTGATGATGTTGAACGGGGAAAAACTGGAGCTGGAATTCGCTGGAAACACCGCCGTTTTCAACACAGAACCCGCCCGCGACGGGAAATTTGCTATTAGCCGCGGACAATTTTTTGATGTGCTTCATATCCACCGGTTCGAGATACTGACAGAAAAAGAACCCGTTCCGGAAAAGATGCGCAAATTTCCTGTAATGTTGCCGCGTGATCCGACCCTTTATCCGATTAAGTGCGATGTGAAGCTCAATGATTTCGGCGATTGTATTGAGGCGGAACTGTCCTTAAGCGGAGGCGTCCGGGAGACTCCTGTTGGAGAGGGTAATTATCACGGGAAGAGAGCTGACTGGCTGACGAATCCCTTCTTTAAAGTGATAACAGCCTGCGGCATGGCTAAATTCATTCTTTACGAAGGATACATCCTTCTTGTTATCGATGAACTGGCGCCGCCTCATTTTTATGGGGTATGTCATAGCAGGCTAGAATGGCCGCTGCGCCGTACGGTTCGTTTTATGGCTCCAGATACGGAATATTGCATGGCGGTGGGAGCGGATAAGTTTTTACACAGCACTATGAAAACCAGGTCGCAGAGTCCGAGCGAAACAATCTTCGATTTGAACGGAAATGAGCTTTATTCTGGGATAGGATTAACGGAGAGACCCCAGAAAATCACCTTTCTCAGCCAGCCGGAAAAAGAAATAATCCGTGATCTTCCCCGGGAAGATCCCAGGTATGATGAAGCGGTGGAATTCGCAAAAAACAATCATTATTTTGTGGATGGCGAGGACATTACGTTCACCGTCAGGGTTGACAGCGAGAAGGAATTGCCGGAAAACTTTGAAATTACCCTTGAAAACGCTTACCTGGAAAAGCTCTCCACGATCGAGTATAAAAAGAATGTCCGTTCCCTGAAAATAGGACCCCGCACCATTTCAACCGTTTCATGTTCCTGTTCTGTTTTAAAAGGGCTGAAGCCTGGAGTTTACCACCTGCGCTGCCGCAGTTTGGATGCAAGCGTCAGCGCTGTTGAGAATTACTGCGCGTTTGAAGTCATTAGTTGCAAGCCCGAAGCTCCCGCACCCCCGCTTATCTCCGGACTGCCTTATATGTATACCTCAAGGACTGAGACACGCGGACTTGAAACAGATGCATTTGACCCGTGGAACGGGAGCAGTGTTGACGAGGGGCACTACATGTCCTGCGCAAATTTTTTGCCGAAATGCGCGCGCGATAACCGTATAGGGCCTACCGTAAAAGCATATCGGCGGGAGTGGTTTTTATGGCTGGGCTCACGATGCAGCGACAGGCCCGAAATAAAGGATAATCTGGATTTGCTGGCTGAAGCCGATTATGTCGATGTTTCGGAAGAGGCGGGGATGAATATTTTGCTAATGCTTCACACGTATACCGGGGAATGCCTGGATGATGTAATTGATTTTGCTGGACAACAGGCAGGAAACGCCGGGATGAATATTGAAAAGATCAGGCGAATAAAAGAGGACGGGGGACATCTTGATGAAGAGAGCTTCAGGATACTTGCCACGGACTATTGGCCTCAGTGGCTGGATTTTGCAAATGAGCGTTTTAATAAAAGATTGAAGGGGTTGCTGGGAAAACTGCAGGATATAAACCCGAAAATCGAGCTTGCCGGCTATGGTCCTGGGGCAATCTACGCGGCACACTACAAGGGGAAGGAATTTGTCCGTTACAATCGCGGACGTTCCCTTATGCGTAGGGGTTTCCAGCAGTATGAAGATTATCCCATGGCCTGCCGTTACGGCATAGAGCGGGGGACTTATTATTTGACCTCCTCTCTCATGGCATTGCCGGACAGCCGCATTTATCCTGAAATTTACACCACCGGCATAGGAGGTTGTCCCGACGGGGCGGTATTTTATGCGCATCCTCCGTTCTCCAAACGTCTTTCCAATGATCCGCTCCGCATAAAACGCAGGATTTTCGATTATGCTTTTGCTTCCGCCTATTATACGGGAAAGGGGTTTGAGTACTGGCGTAAACGCGGATTTCAGACCTGTGGTTTTGACAGGCCGCGATACGAGGCCCTGTTGAAAGCCTGGCGCACAGTGCGGGATTATCCGCCCGAAAGGCCGCTTAAATGCGCGGCTTTTGTTTACAGCGAGGAATCATGGAGGGCAAATTCCAGTCGAACAGTTTTGGAAAAGCATGGGCAGACCATTATTGATGTGCGGAAGACTTCCGGGGAAGCTGTGCCGTTCGCATATGAAATGTCGAGAAAACGGCAGGCGCTCGCTGGTTTTCTATTGGATATGGAGAATTTACCCGGACTGAATGAAAACCAGACAGGGCTGCTTGTTCTGCCTCCGCTATCCGGGGTTTCCCAAAAATATCTTGACGTAATTCGTGGGCTGCACGCTAAAGGAGTCAATTTGCTGGCCTTTGAGGATGTATCCGGGCTTGAAGATTTGTTTGGAGTAAAGGACAGCGGTGAATTCCGCAGAGTCACCCGGTTAAAGGCCGTCAACAGCTTTCTGGATGGTATGAACGAATACTGCGATGAGCCCCTGTGCGAAGGAAAATATGAAGCGGATGGCGCGGAAGTGCTGATTGAAGCTGAAATACCTGTTCTCCTTCTGAAAAGCAACCGGAGGGGGAAAGCCGCTCTGTTCAATGTTCCTCCCACGCTTGTTCGGGATGATCAGCTTCATGAACGGTTGGGATACGGTAAAGAAAGCATAAGCGAACTTATCAACGCTGCCGCAGGTGAAATTGTCAAACAGCTTTCGGATGATGCTGTCGTTACGAGTGCCGGCAGGATTATCGCCTTTCGTTCGAAAAACGGAGCACATGTGGTTATTGTAACCAATCCGGATGAGTTCGATTATATAACTCCTGAGGTTAGGATAAAAAAGGAGTCTTTCGAGATGAAGTTTTTTTCATGCGACACACCTTTCAGTTTGATAGAGGAAAACGAAGAATTTGTTCGCCTGCGCCTCAAGATTGATAGAGAAGAGTCTGCTGTGATTGTGCTAAAAATCAGGTAAATAAAGAATAGTTCGTAATTAGCCGCATATGAGTAAGGGCAATGAGCCGCCTGCCTGCAGCAGGCAGGCCTTGCTCATGCAGATGTCCGATCCAATGGTTGGATTGGAGAGTTATTATCTTCCACAAAAAAAGGAGGTCAGAGACAATGTTAGTGATGTCTTGTAACGTCGCTGGAGGATTGGATGACCGCTGGCCGTCCAGCCGTGAAGTACTGCAGAAAATAGCTCCCGATCTGATCGGTTTTCAGGAACTTTACCCTGATCAGAAGGATTTTTATCTCGCCGGAATGCCCGAATATCGTGCATTCTGCACGATCGATCTTTCGTCCGGAGGTATGCCGGCGAACGGTATTTTTTACCGCGCTGAACGATTTGAGGTGCTCTCGGCCGGCGCCCATTGGCTCTCGGAGACACCCCACATCTGCGGAAGCAAGTCCTGGGGCAGCCGATGCGTACGTCTGGTCAATTGGATGATTATGAAAGATAAAAAGGAAGGCGTTGTGTTTAAATACTATAATACGCACCTGGACCACGTCAGCCAGGAAGCGCGGGAGAAACAGGCCGCAATGATCAATGCGGCCGCTGAAGTGCATGAGGAGAACATGCCTCAAGTGCTCACCGGCGATATGAATGCCGCGGCTTCCAACAAGGCTATCGCTCTGTTCAAGAAGGCCCTATGGCGTGATACCTACACGGAGGCGCATGATGATGATTATGACGGCATAAGCTGGCACGCCCTCGAAGGCGATGACTGCACCCGGCAGCAGGATGTTCCGGGCAATGAAAAGGGGGAGGGCAGGATTGACTGGATTTTTGTGCGGGGCGGCTTTCAGTGCACAGGGGCTGCAGTTCGTAAGGATACCGATGCCGCCGGTGTCCTGCCCAGCGATCATTACTTTGTATCTGCTGAAATCGACTTTGTATAACAGGCCGGGAGATCAAACAGGAGCGCCGTGGGTTCCCTCCATCGGCTTCGCGCCCGGTTTAAGTTGATGGAACATTGCTCTTTCCACGATTAACTGACCGTCACCGGACTTATTTTCGACGTCGCCATAGTATTTGAATCCGCATTTTTCATAGACGGCGAAGGCCTGGTGGTTGTCATGCAGCGTGGTCAGTTCCACGCCCTCACACCCGGCGGCCTCCGCTTGTCTGACAAGGTATTTTACTATTTTCTCGCCCAGCCCGGCCCCCTGACATTCAGGTAGTAGGCCTATGCCCAGCAGCGGAACCCTGTTGCGGAAATACCAGAGGAAAAAGTAGCCTGACAGGTGGTTGCCCTTGCCGGCTCCTACCCGGTCATCCGAGGGGGAGTTTATATGCATATCTGGCTTTTCACCGTTGTGCGGACGAAAAAGACCGAGCGTGAGGTCGTCACCGTTTTCCGAGCGCACCAGTAGTTTATTCAGCGTGTGATCATCATATGGGTGCGGTTTGAAGCGATCACGATCAGTTCCCAGCTGCTCGTTAAAGAGTTTCAAAGCCTCGCGGTCCGAACAAGTCAGCCGGCGTATGTAAAATATGTTATTGTCTTTATCCGTCATTTTCACCTTTTCTTTGGTACTTATAATCTTATTCATTTGCCATTTTTCTCCGTTTACAAAAGATAAGTCACGATTTTTACCATACATGGCGCCAAAATCACCTATAATCGAGCATATGTTTAATTTGATTCACATGCGCCAGAGGCTGAGCCGGGAGGGGCAGTTTCTTTTTAGTATCAGCATTCCCGCGGGGGATAATTGCTTTTTTGAATCCGAGTTTTTCCGCTTCTTTCAGTCGCTGATCAATATACCCTACTGAACGCACTTCACCTGAGAGGCCGATTTCACCGATAGCTATCCAATCGGCAGGAAATTCGCTTTCTTCGGCGCTCGATACTATGGCCAGGGCCAGGGGGAGGTCGGCGGACGGTTCAGTGATCTTTATGCCGCCCGCTACGTTCGCAAACGCGTCGCAGGCCCCTAATTTAATACCGGCCCGACGTTCCAGCACGCTTAAAAGCATGCCGAATCTTTTGTGGTCGATGCCGCCGGTGCGGCGTTCCGGCGTTCCGTAGGCGCTGGGTGCTATAAGAGCCTGTATTTCGACCAGCAGTGCTCTGCGACCTTCGACCGTGGCAGTTACTACCGATCCGCTTTGGGCGCCGTGTCGTTCGGAGAGGAACAGTTCACTGGGGTTGGCAACTCCCTCCAACCCGCTTTCGGTCATCTGGAAAACTCCGATTTCATTGATTGATCCGAAACGGTTTTTAGCGGCGCGCAGGATACGCATGGTGTGGAACTTTTCACTCTCGAAATACAGGACGGTATCGACCATGTGCTCGACCGCTTTTGGTCCGGCCAGCGCTCCCTGTTTAGTGACATGCCCGACTAAAAAGAGCGTGATATTGTTGTTTTTTGCGCATTGGATAAGCTCGGAAGCGGCGGTTTTAAGCTGTGCCAGGCTGCCGAGCGGGGAGTCGAGGCCGTCAACAGTTACCATCTGAATGGAGTCGATGACCGCAGCTTCGGGTTTTTCGGTCTCTAACGCTCCTATTATGGAATCAAGCGAGTTTTCCGCCATTACCCGCAGCGGGGCGCCGCCGTAGCCGAGCCGGGCGGCTCTGACACCGAGTTGGGAGAGTGATTCCTCGCAGGTGACATACAGACTTTTGTGGTCGGTTCCGGCCAGCCTGCTTGTAGTTTGTAGCAGCAGGGTGGATTTACCGACACCCGGGTCGCCGCCGACCAGCGCGACGCATCCCGGCAGAAGTCCGCCGCCCAGTACTCTGTCGAACTCCCCGATCCCACATTTGATCCGCTCAAGCGAGACCATCGGTGCATCCGGCAGTGAATATATCAATCCTTCGGTATCAATATCTGCGGTTCGGGCACCTTTTCGAGAACCGGGCGAAGTTTGTTTGATCTCCAACGTGTCCCATTCTTCACAATTAGGGCAGCGTCCGCTCCACCGCAGGAACGACGCGCCGCACTCACTGCATATATAGCCGGATTTTTTTGACATTGTAAAATATCTATGAAAAGGTTATAATTGATAAACTTTGGGATATTCTATCTTATATCGGTAAACTCTTCAATTTACGGTTACATTTATGGATTTTTACGTTAAGAAAAGCACTTTACAAGGGTGTGTGACAATACCCGGCAGTAAGTCACATACTATCCGTGCATTGCTGCTGGCAGCCTTGAGCGAGGGAGAATCTGTGCTCAGAAACGCTCTGGATTCCAGCGACACCAGGAGCTGCCGGGATTTTATACAGGCTTTGGGGGCTGAGGTGAAATTGGACGGGCCTGATACCTGGTTTGTGAGCGGAGTCGGCGGTTCTTTTGGTGCAGTGAAAAAAAATATCGATGTCGGCAATTCCGGCACGACCCTTTTTCTGGGCATGGCCGTCGCGGCACTGGGGTCCGAAGACGTTGAAATTACAGGTGATGAACAGACTCAAAGGCGTGATGCGGGGCCGTTGCTGAATGCGCTTTCAGAACTTGGTGCCACCGCTTATTCAGTCCATAAAAACGGATGTGCTCCGCTTGTTGTGGGGGGGGGATTGAAGGGGGGAGAGGTCACTGTCGAGTGCCCTACCAGCCAATATCTTTCCGCCTTGCTCATAGCCTGTCCGCACGCGGAGTCGGATACTGTCATTAATGTTCCGCTGCTGTATGAGGTGCCGTATGTGGATATGACTGTCCGGTGGCTGGAAGAATTAGGTGTGATGATAGATTACGATGAAGGTTATAAGCAAGTTCGTATCCCCGGCGGATGCCGGTACGGGAGCTTTGATGCCGTCATCCCGGCCGATTTTTCCAGTGCGGCCTTCTTTTTGCTTGCGGCTGCTGTAACAGGCAGCCGGCTCGCACTCGACGGGCTTGATATGAGCGATGCGCAGGGGGATAAGGAAATGGTGAAAATGCTGGAAAAGATGGGATGCAGGGTCGGCATTGAAGGTGGAGCGGTCATTATTAAAGGCCCTGAGATACTGCATGGCAGTGATTTTGATTTGAATGCTACGCCTGATTTGCTGCCGGCCATGGCGGTCGCCGGTGCTTTTGCCGAGGGAACTACGCGGCTTTTAAACGTTCCGCAAGCACGTATAAAGGAAACCGACCGCATCAGCGTTATGACCAGTGAATTACGTAAAATGGGTATCGATGTAAAGGAGCTTGAGGACGGTATGGTCATAGAGGGAAGTGCGGGGAAGATAAAAGGCGGAAACGTGCATGGATATGGCGACCACAGGGTCGTTATGGCCCTTGCTGCAGCCGGATTAGCCGCACAGGACCCTGTGCGGGTTGATACCGCCGAGGCTGTGGAAATAACTTTTCCGGAATTTAAAGAATTAATGCTCAGTATTGGTGCTGATATACAATGAGTGAATATACATATGAAACACACCTGCACACTGCTGAAGTCAGCAAGTGCGGGCATAGCAAAGCTAAAGAATTTGTCGGATTTTTCAAATCGCTTGGGTATACCGGCATATTTATTACCGATCATTTCAACGGCAATAGTCATGCCGCGGATATTGACTGCTGGGAGGAGCGAATCAAACTGTTTTGCCGGGGGTATGAAAATGCCGCCGCCGAGGGCGATAAAATGGGGCTGGACGTGTTTTTTGGCTGGGAATACGGCAGCGGCGGGGCGCATTATTTAACCTACGGGCTGGGGAAGGACTGGCTGCTGAATAATCCGGATATGCTGTCGTGGGATACTTTAGAATATCTGGACAGGATACACGAAGCGGGCGGTTATATAGTGCACGCTCATCCATTCAGGGAAGGTGTGGAACAGGTGCAGCTCACGCCGTATAAAATCGATGCCGTGGAAGTTTTGAATGCCAACCGGCCTGAGGAGTCAAATCAACATGCTTTCGATTTTGCGGAGAGTTTCGGTCTGCCGAAAACCGCCGGTTCGGATATCCATTCCGTCAGTGCCGAAAACCTCGCTTTTGTCGTTTCTGAGAGGAAGTTAACGTCCGGCAGAGATTACATCAAAGCGTTGATTGATGGTGAGGTTTCGTTGATTGAGCAGGGGGCTGTCGGTGTTATGTAGATGATCAGTTTCCGTAATCGTCAACAAATTGAGGATGTACGAAAAAAAGAAAAAAGCAATTTTCCAAGTAACGGAAATTCCAAATTCCAAATAAATGACGACATTCGAAATCATAAATATTAAAAATCAAGGGTTGGTAGCGGGACTATACTGACCGCAGTACCAATCCGGCAGTCATTTTTTCCACGGGGACAAGCCCCGTGGAGTTTCAATTCCTTAGGTGCTTTTCCCCCACGGGCCTTGTGCCCGTGGCTTGCATGACTGACTACCAGAAAAAAAACGCTAACAACAGGAGACTCCACGGGGCTTGTCCCCGTGGTCATCATGACTGGCCCAAAATCAAGAGAAATGAACCACTGGACAATCTAACATTTTTTTTTCGCCTTTCTGAATTTACGACACAAACCACTTCTCCGGTACTGAATTGTGATATTGGATGCACTATATTTATGGGGCGGCTCGTTGTTATTGCCCGCTGCAGCTATTAAGGCACCGTTTTCGCGTCGCCACAGGGCCGGTATGTTCAACAGACTGGGGCTGACGCCCCGGTTTTCCGAAGCGCCGGGGGGGCGAGTATGGATTCATTGCGCCAGCGTCGGAGAGGCGGCTATACCGTTACATTTAGTAGAGATATTGAAGCAGCGGTTTCCCCGTTTGAACACAGTCTTTTCCTCCTGTACCGATACGGGGGTTGAGCGGCTTGAGGGGCTGTATCCGGGGGAAAGCTCTTTTTATCTGCCTTTTGACTTTTCATTTTCCGTTGATAAAGCCCTGAGACGTGTGAAACCATCGGTGTTGGTTTTAGTCGAACAGGAAATATGGCCCAATTTGCTGCTTGCCTGCTGCAAAAAAAACGTGCCGGTGGCGATAGTAAACGGGCGTATCAATGAAAAGTCCAGCCGATTGGTCAGGACGCTTTTCCGGCTGCTGCCTGACGCGGCGAGAGCAATCAAGTTATGCTGCGTCCGCAGCGATGCTGACGCGCAGCGTTTCAGTTACGCCGGTATAGACCCGGGTAAAATCCATAGTGTGGGTTCATTGAAATACGATGCACTGAGAACGGCGATATCTGGCAGTGAACAGCAGCGTTTGTGCAATTTGTTTGGAATTACTGGCGGTGATAAAATTTTGGTGGGTGGCAGTACCCATGACGGTGAGGAGCTAGCGCTTTTGGATGTATGGAAAAGACTCAAAGCAGAACATCCGAGACTGCGTTTAGTCCTGGCGCCGCGGCATGTGGAAAGGGCGGATACGATCGTGAGGAGGCTTGCCAGGGAAGGTGTGAAGGTACAGCGACAGTCCAAGGCGGAAGCTCATGGAGGCGATATGGTTTTGGAACCCGATACCGTTATTTTGGTGGATGTTATTGGGCGGCTCCGCACCTGGTATGCTTTGGCGGATGTCGTTTTTGTGGGACGCAGCCTGCAACCGCCCGGCGGCGGTCAGAATATGATGGAGCCGGCGGCTTTAGGCAAGCCGGTCATCGTCGGGCCTTATACCGGAAATTTTAAACCGGAAATGGAAGTGCTGAAAGCTGATAATGCTGTTATTTGTGTTGATGATGTAGTTGGTCTTCAACAAGAAGCCGCCCGGTTATTGACAGACAGGGGCTATGCAGAGTGGTTGGGCGACTCGGCCAAAAATGTGATTGAGCGGAATAGGGGGGCCGCAAACGTAACTGCCGATCTGCTGCAACCCCTTATACTTGAAAAAAATACGAAAAACGGTATAATATGATGTTGAGTTTTTTCAGAAGTTATCAGTGGATATTGACGGTTTTTGTTTTTTTGTATTGTCTGCTCCAGGATCAAAGTTTGGGTCCAAATCATAGAGGTTTATAAGTGTTTGAGACACTGACAAATACATTGGAAGGTTTTTTCGGGAAATTAAAGGGGAAACCTCGCCTTTCCGAGAAGAATATCAAAGATGGGCTTAAAGAGGTGCGTCTGGCATTGCTGGAGGCCGACGTTCATTATAAAGTCGTGAAGAGTTTTACTCAATCCGTTAAAGAAAAGGCCGTAGGTGATGAAGTACTTCGTGGCGTTAACCCGGCGGAGCAGATAGTGAAGATAGTCCATGATGAGCTTGTCAATCTGATGGGCCCCGTGGATACCGATCTTCCCATTTATAAAGAGAGTGGCAAGCCGGCCGTGATAATGCTGGCGGGGCTGCAAGGCAGCGGTAAAACGACTACCTGTGGTAAGCTTGTGCATTATTTGCTTGACAAACATGAGGCTGCTCCTATATTATGTGCTGCCGACGTTCGACGGCCTGCTGCGATTGATCAGCTTGAGACTCTTGGAGAACAGCTGGATGTTCCGGTAGTGAGCCGGCGCGGCAGTGATGCGCTTTCAGTCTGCCTGGAGGCCCGTATGGAGGCTGCTCAGCAGAATCGAAGCCCGCTCATACTCGATACCGGCGGGCGGCTGCATATCGATGAACAAATGATGGGTGAGCTGCGTGAAATAAGGAAACGGGCCAAACCCGATGCCGTATTTCTTGTGGCAGATGCCCGAACCGGTCAGGATGCCGTTACCAGCGCTAAAGAGTTTAACCGGCAGATCGAGTATGACGGCGTTATACTTACAAATCTTGACGGTGATGCGCGTGGCGGTGCTGCGCTTTCTATCAAAGCTGTTACCGGAAAACCGGTCAAATTCGTCGGTATGGGCGAGAAAATGGATAAGTTCGAGCCGTTTTATCCGGAAAGGATGGCGGACAGAATCCTCGGCATGGGCGATGTTGTTACTCTCGTAGAAAAGGCTGAACAGGCTATTGAGCAGGAAGATGCCGAGGCACTTGAAGAGAAAATGCGCAAGGCTCAGTTCGACCTGGAAGATTTCAGGAAGCAACTGCGGATGATTCGAGGAATGGGGCCGCTTAAAGAACTGATGAGCTATATACCGGGAGTGGGCAGTAAACTCGACGGTATGGATTTTGATGAGTCCGAACTGGATAAAATCGAGGCGATTATCAATTCGATGACACAGGAGGAACGGCAGAAGCCGCAGTTGATCAATGCCGGCCGCCGAAACAGAATCGCGAAAGGAAGCGGTGCGAACGCGGCTGAAGTGAACCGTATGCTGAAGCAGTTTATGCAGCTTAAAAAAGTTATGAAGAAAATGACAAGAGGTGGAGGGATGAAGGATTTGGGCAAGGCTTTCCCCGATCAGCTTTCCGCCCCTGGCGGGCCATTGCCCAAAGGCCTCCAGGGCAAGTTGAAGGATATGAGTAAAAGAAAGTGATATGAATTAGATTTTGGTAATCAGAATACTTATTAATTTGGCTGGATTATTATGGTTAGAATTAGACTTTCAAGAACAGGTAAAAGGAATTCTCCATACTGGAAAGTTGGAGTTTACGATCAGAGGACGAGACGGGACGGTGCTGCTATCGAGTATTTAGGTTCTTATGA
>PUNP01000667.1 GCA_003551785.1 Candidatus Brocadiaceae bacterium
AAGTGCCTTTCAATTGTTTCCAGCCAGCATTCATTAATTTCCTGTCTAATCGATCGGTGTTCCTCTTCGGTAAACACCCAGCCGTATTCATCCAGTATCGCGACCGCTCGGGGATGTGCATTAACCGGGCTGGTGTACTTTAAGACGATTTGCCGCAGCGTTTCCCTTGGTATTGATACGTATGAAGGTGATTTATCATCGGCCTCCTTATCTTCTTCCAAATATTTCACAAAGCGTTGGGCGATTTCTCTGCCTCTTGCAAGATGCTCTCCGCTTCCAAAAATCATCCCTTTTGCCAGCGCCTCAAAAGCTTCCGCCCGTCGCCCCGCCTGCCAATTGCATTCCGCCAGAGATAACCAGAGATCGGAAACATCGACACCAAGCCAGCCTCTCTCATATAATTGGGTGCTACTAAGAGTTTCACGCATATTTATTGCGTATATAGCTTCGCGGTAAGCCAACGACGCTTCATTATATAAACCAATCTTTTCCCAAAATTTACTAACATCTGACATGTTGTCCCTAACTGAAATACTATTTGGTATGAGCGGTCCGCCATATGCCCGTTTACGACCACCCATTTTCCTACTTGTTGCTCCATCCGCCCACCGCCCCCATATACTAAGCGGTAACAAGTCAGCCAGAAGTTTAATTTTCAACTCCCTTGAAATTGCACCAATATCTCCAAGGGTCTTAACCGATTCGGCCGCCCAAGCTTCCGTTATTGCTAGTTTCCGTGCCAATTTTTCCGCCCCGTTGTCTTTATCAAGCAAAAGCAACAGACGCATTTGATATGCCTTAAAAGAAAGTTCCGCTGGCGTACCATCGGGTATCGATTTGTCTTTAAGTGATTGAAGAGCTTTCTCTGCTGTAATTTTCACTTTCGCCTCATCTTCTCCAAACTCTCGAATCTGCCGTTCGGCTTTATGCAGGCTGGAAACACGTTTGAGAAACTCCATAACATCGCCTTCCTGAATTTTATCAGCGGAGTTGCTGCTGGTTTCATCGGCATCTACGGGCTTTATTCCCAAGGCAACGATAAACCCAAGCACAAAAACTATCACTATGACTATTTGGTTCTCTGTTTTATTTTTCATTAAAAATCACCTTATTTAAAATATAGGGTTAAAGGCGTGCTAAGCTTATTTTTTATGGGCATTCACCACAATAATAAAGGTTGCATCCATATTGACCGAACACATCCCATTTAGTTTTATCCAAGTAATAAGGATCTTCGTCTCTCATTACAGCATAAGCCTTCTGTTCCGCTTTACATTCTGTCCCTTCTGCAATTAATCCATCATTATATTCTTGCGATAATATAATACCATCAATCTGTTCTCTCAGTTCAGCTTCGCTCACTTGGGATTGTAACCCTTCTATTTCGTTATTGTATAATGTGTCCGCATCAAACAAATTTTGCCAGGGATCCTGGTTGGTCCATTGATCGTAGTGTTCTTCTTCATGAGCTAAAAACTTGTCATAAAAGTCGCTTGTTTCCGGCGTATCCAGCATATCTATCTCGGGTTCGGAGCGATGAAAATCACCCTGTCCCGTTACCACGAAAGTTCCGTTTATCTCTTCAACTGCTATAGTATTTACATTTTTAAACTCCGGCCAATAGCAAATCGCTGAATATTCTACCTCTACCGTCCATTTGTGAGGATCGCTCTTACAATCTAAGTCTCCAACGGCGATTGTAACAAAAATATCGTAAACACACGAAGTTCCGGTATCTGTCAACCACTGTGAATCCGGTTCAGCAAACCACTGCGCTTTTTCCACTTGTGTTTCCTGATCGGAGGAATTCATAAAATTGACTCCAGGCTCATGTCCAACCCCCGCGGGCCACTCCGCTGTCCAGCTATACTGATAATCCTCGCCTTCAGGCAGCACATTGGCCACAAAGGTGGATGAATCCAGACCTTCTGTTGTTTGCTCTGGCCCTTCAATTTCCTCCACATTGACAAAAATAACTTCCCGTTCGCTTTCGCAGTCAACCTTTGGGCACCCAGCCGTAGCTGTATGTTTTCCAGGGCCGAAAATAGTATCTTTTGGAAAAAATGTAAACGAATCCCCTACGTTACCAAGCACCCCATTAACTCTCCATTCAACGCTTCCCAAGTCCTCACAGTAGCTATCCTCAGTCAAATCAAGGAGCACAATGCCATCTTCATAACACACATAATACGTATCTTCTGCGTCCTCGATCTCAATCAAAACCACCACAAAATCGATATTTCTCTCATAACCTTTTTTATAACCACCAGCAGCCTCGACTGTCTGAGTATATTGGCCTGGATCAATATCTGTGACTGTATCACAATGTCCGTCGTCACAACCCTCCTCACATTTACACTCCCTCTCCAACGGACCGCCTACACCCTGGGGCACCGGGTAGGTGCCGTGGGCATTTGTGAGCCAAAAAGTGATTTGCCCTTTGCCGTCGTCGTCTGTACAGCAATACAGCAACGGCCTGTCGTCATCCTCAATAGTCGAATCGGTTTCCGTCCGACCGCTAACATCGTCTCTCAGCACCAGAGTCTGCGGCTCTATATTCTTCACCTCCGCCCAGCCTATCGGAGGCTCTCCGTCACCATCTTCGCCCTCTTCGTCCTCCACTTCCAACTCAACTTTCACAGAGTGAACAACGCGATTGTTTTCCCGCCCGTGCACCTCCACTCTCACACCACCACCATCCCTTTCGGAATGTCTCGTAACATCCAGCAATAAAACATTGGGATTCGACGCATCACCCCATTTTTTATACGAGAGTAGCTTCACGGCATTGGTCACCACAATCAAATCCGCCACGTTATCCACCGGAGGTCTATCAAATTCGAGAGCTACCTCCTCCCATTCTTTACGTTCTTCACTATCTGCCGTTACACTCATCTTAGATTGATAAGCAGCTTCCGCCTGCGCACAAAACATTATAATCAACGCCGACATGTATATCCACATCATTCCAAGTTTTCTCATATCTCACTCTCCGTATTGTTCTCTGTTTCTCGCCTTCGGCAGCCAGATGTCTCTGATTGGCTGGGCTTTCTCCAAATCCCCATAACGTTCCAAATAAAGCTCAAAGGCTTGCTCCGCCACTTCGTACTTTTCGTGGCTCATAGCGGTCGCCCCGTAAAAGTATAAAGATCTATCAGCAGCCGCTTGTTCGGGATATCGATTGAAAACGTGTTCCCAGTGTTCCATCGCTACCTGTGCCTCCTGGGTCTCGTTATATATCCATGTTCCCAGGCAAGATATACCGTCCGCTACCCATTCATAACCGGAGTAACGAGTTTCATATAGCCGCCTCAAATACTCATACGACTCTTCCCGACGGTCCTGAAACTTTAGCGACTGCCCCATCCTGAATATAAGATAACTCTCAAGCTCGGTCGACGGCTCCGACAGGAAGCCTTCACCGCGAAGCAGCCGCTCGTAGTGATCGCCGGCCCACTCCGGCTCGAATGTCATTAGCGCCATATCCGCTATCTGAAGACCCGTCTTCTGCCTGTCGTCTCGTATGTTTTCAAGAAGCTCGTCGGGAGTCAGCGGCTTTTGCCGGCCCCTTATAATAGACAGCATCCGCTCCATGCCCGTCTCGGCGCCGATACTTGCCCGCTCCGAACGCTCAAGACGCGCCGCCTTGCCAACCAGCTCCTCAGCCCTGTCCTCTTCGTCTCTCAGGTATGCCACCAGACCACCGCGCGCGTAGCATTCATACATAAGGTGCCGAAGCTCGCGCCGCCTCGGCCCGCGCGTGGGACGCTGCCAGGCCGATAGGCCCTCCCTGAGCGCCCGGTCCTCAATACCGTCCTCCGACATCCTGTCGGCCCAGCCCGACGCCCGATGCGCCGCCTCGCTCGCCTCATCCAGATCAAACAGCCGCTCCAGCGTGATCGCCATCCGACGCACCGATGCATTGCCTGCAAGGTGACTCTCGGGATACTCTTCACAGAAACGGCCCAGCGAACCGGCAATGTCGGTTAAAATATCCTCGGTTGCGGCCTCAGGCACCGACTCCGCCAGGTCGTGGCGCAAGGCGGCCGCGCGGTAAAGCGCCTCCTCGCGCCGGGTGCTTTCGGGATAATCACTGAGGATGCGCCGCCAGCGGGGGATCGTCTCGGCGCGGGCACGCGCGTCGTCTCCCTCGGCCTGCCTCATCACCAGCGTCGCTATACGGTACAGCGTCTCGTCGTGCCAGGAGCCTTCCGGATATCTTTCCAGTGACTCCTCAAAATGTTTTATCGCCTCACCGTGCCTGCCCAGTCCGTCCAGCGCCGCGCCACGTCCGAACGAGGCGAAGGCGACCTCGGCGGCGCCGGCCCCGCGCATCGGACGTCGCGTCCACTCGCCGTCCTCGTCGCGCCGGCCGCCAACCCGCTCAAA
>PUNP01000967.1 GCA_003551785.1 Candidatus Brocadiaceae bacterium
AAGGCGGCATTGTCATCATGAAAACTCCGTCCGTATCCCATTCGGCACGATCGCTCCATGTTCGTTCGCCAAGACGATACATATAATATACGGAACCCGTAACGCCTTCTCCGCCGTTCAGGATTTTTACGACTCCCGGGAAAGCCTGTGGCAACAACACCTGAAAATCAATTTCAACCTCGTATTCGTCTTTGTCCGCTTCCATATCCAGCTCGTGAATTCCATACACTCTGAAATAATCTTCACCTTTGTCCTTCAGGCGGATCACATGGTCACCTGAAACCATATAAATCGCTATAAGATTTTCCTTCAGCTCAATCTGTGTCTCAAATCTGCCATGTTCATCCAGAAGAGTTCCCTCCAACGCATGCGCTATATGGTGCAATTCTCCGTCCGTTCCTTCGTATTCTAGCAGTCCCAAAAAACCGAGTCTCCATCCGAATACAGATGCAACTACTGTCGAAGGCGAAACCTTTTCCATGTCCAGATGTGTTGTATCCAGCATTATGTAATTATGCAAGGTCTCAGCCGGTATCAACATATCTTCTTCCACTATAACACGCTCCAACTCAACCTGACCGCGAACCGTTATAGTCTTTCCTTCTCCGTTGGGATGCCCCAGAGAAAGTACGGCCGGCAGTAAGAACAACAGCAGAGATACAAAGGAAGCCACTCGCGCGCAACTTGCTAATTTGCTCTTAACTGTCAACATATTCTCTTCCTCCATAATGGTTTTGTATCAAAATTGCGGCAGCATCGGGAAATTAATCATCCTCTTCCCATTCATAATGTACTTCTGGCTGTAACGACTCTCCTATTAGTTTTACTTCGGACTTGTTCGTGAGGGTTCCTCCCAAGCTCACATTCCGCACCGACGTGGTACCCTGCCAGCCCCCGACCATACCCTGCCCGACTTTGACCACATAGAGGTGACCTTGCAAAGCACCCATTAACCCATTTCCGAACTGATCACTAAGCAATGAAACACTCCCCGATCCAATTGTGATGTTTCCCCTATTTACTTCAGAGGCAAAATGGTCGTGAGCTGTGTAGTCCTCCTCCCCCCAATCTATGAAATAAGCATGTTGCAGCAGTTCAAACCCTCCACCGCTGTGGCCTTTGGTGAGGTCAAGGGAACTTTGCCTGGCAATAAAATCCTGTATTCCAAAGCTTAAGCCACCTGTAACTAATGATGCTCCCCCTATAATTGCTGTCCCCCCTAATCCAATCCAGCCTGGTGGTGTAAGCAATGCCACAGCCCCCAAACCAAGGCCTGTTATGGACAAACGTTTGCCCGTTGCATCTAACCATATTGCACTCATTGAGGCCTCGCTATCAGCAATATCTTGCCATACTGCCAGCCAATCATAGTCAGGTGCTATTACAGGGTACAACCTCCGGGATGTAATGCGAAGGTCACAGACTCCGTTTTCTCCCCAAATGCTGTCTACATTCTTTCTTTCGGGATATGAAAAAGCAGTTACAATCTCGTACGAAACTGATTTTGTAGCGGTCCACTCTTCACCGCTGAAACTCGAGTCCTGACTATGTAAGGCTGACCATATCAAAAGGCTATTGTCCTGGTCGTCGAAGTAAGCCCACGCTTTTGTCACATCGTAAAAGTGAGAAAAACCCAATACCGCTGATTTGCAGGTTTCGATTTTGTCGGGGTTCTCATCAGGGTCAAACTCGCCCGGTCGCATGAAATACCCAGATGCCTTTGTTAGCTTCATTTGATGCACGGGAGTTTCCCCGATCTCAAGCACCTGCAGATCAGGATGGGTCCATTTTATCGATACCGGTTTGTTTGAAAGGCGATCCTCGGTCGTATAATAGCCGTCAGTGAGTTCCATCCCCCTCACTACGATCCATGGGTAAAGGCGAGCCTCGTTTTGCCAGGCCGGGAGTTGATCTCTTATTCGGAAAAACTCGTTATTTACCGTGTACAGATACCCATCTTCTCCGCTTGATATGTTCGGATTTTCAAAAGATGTACCCATAGTATAAGTTTGCGAGCTCGATGATATTTTGTCAAAGTATTTGCCCTCTATTTCAAGTTCAGGGTCGGACCGGAAACGCACCGAAGCCCTCTTAACATCATAAGTAACTCCTTCCGGACCCTCAAATCCGACTATAAAGGGATAACTAAATCTCTGTCCGGATAATATGTACTCGGGATAGGGTGGTTCGTCGCTACCGATGCTATCCTCAAATTTTGCAAGGGCAACATAGGCGTCGATAATCTTCCACCCACCTAAATAATCGACCTTAAACTGATATTTTCCCACCCCGCCGTTGCTGGCTGTATCAACTATTACATCACGCTTCGCACCGCTATTATCAACAAAAGCAGCGTTTCCGCCCGGATTGGTTTCTATCGACCAATCAACTTCATTTTCGTCATCTATAGGGGAAATGCCATAATATGGCTCTACATCAAATAATACCGGAACGAACTCATTGTTTTGGTTCACATAAGGTGAACGAAGCATTGCGGTTGTTCGGTAAGGTCCAGGATCGAGAAAATAATTAAAGGTACTAGCTATTCCGGTTCCCCCAAAATGAGACCATTGAACTTCTTCAGGTTTTACAGCGTATGAACGTATTATCAATTTTTCGGAACGGAAATTATCCGAAGTGAAACACAAAGGCCCATCACAATCCGAAAGAATACACCAATCCCCATGCCCATGACACCAACGGACACGGAGGTCAGAATTATATCGAATCGCCATGAAACGAGCTACCCCCTCCGGACCTTGCCAGGGAGGCTCCCCCGGGGCATTACTAATAAGTCGATAATCAACTCCTTCATTTATGTTCCATCCTAAATTCAATGGGGGGTATTCGCTTTCGTCCAAGCCAGTCACGGTATGCCTTACAGCAACGACGGTTCCCCCGGATCGGTCTTCATGCCCAATTAATTTAAAAACTATATCAGCATCCACGCCCGATACCCAGTCCTCATCTACACCGATTCTTTTATATTGAATCCCAACCACTACAAAATTTATCTTTCGTTCAAAGCTATTATCGTCGGTCACCGTCAGAGTGTATGATCCCAGATCGATTCCGGAGAGCAAAACTTGATAATTATTTTGATCCGTCAACGTGCCGTTGCCGTTCTGTACCCCTGGCACTTCCCAGTTGTACGACGTCCCCGCTTCCACATCATGAAGCTTAAACTTCACCTTACCCTCGTTATTTGCATCCGGATCCGGCATGCAATACAGTATACCGGATGCGCCTGCGCCGGCGTCAAAAACCACCGAACGATGATGAGGATCGGCAATCTTATCTTCCAGCACCAGCGTTTGCGACTTCGGAGTCTGCTCGTCCAATACGTCAGCCCAGAGGTAGTATGGATCCGAAGGACCGCCGTTTCCAGTTCCTGCCCCTATGGGCCTGACCCTTACCCAATATACCGCCCCGATTCCCTTCCGACCCTCCACGTCCACCGTGACCTTTAACCCCCCCATTGTGTCCGATATCGATATGTAGGGAGTAAAGAGATGTGTGCCTACGTACGGACAGTCCTCACCGGCATCCACATATTCGACTTCGAATTTGACGTCGTCAGTGTCCACTACGATACGGTCCTTTTCACCGGTAGGGGACTTTTCAAATACGGCTGGGGCTATTATGTTTTCAGCGCCAGGTCTTTGATCCCATTCCACGGCCTTAGCTTCAGCCTCATCATGATAGTCCGCCCGCACGGGCGATGCTGTTGCAGCCACGATCACTGCAACTACCAAAACCCATACCTTCTTCATCTTTCCGTCCTCCTTTACCGTAAGTGTCCCCTGGACTCAGGCAAGAGGCGCGTCCTTACCCGCTCGCTCCAGCGTGAATCCGGATAACGTTCCAGGTACAGTGAAAATGCATCGACGGCCTCACGATACCGCCCCGCGCGGTTTGCCATCAAACCGTAATAAAAAAGCGAAATCTCCGCTTCCGGATGCTCGGGATAACGCGTGTATACGTGCCGCCAGTGCGGCATCGCAGCCTCCGGATCCTGCGTACTGTTATATGTCCATCTCCCCGCCTGGAATATTCCATCCGCAGCCCACCGATATCGCAAATACCGTGGTTCATACAATCGTTCCACCAAACTCATAGCCTCATCATGCCTGTCCTGAAACTTGAGCGCCTGGCCCATCCTGAACAGAAGATAACTCTCAACCTCCGCCGAAGGCCTCGGAAGGTTCCCGGCCCCGCGAAGAAGACTCTCGTAGTGCTCCCCGGCACGCCCGGGCTCGAATGTGGCAAGCGCCATGTCCGCCAGGCGAAGCGCAGTCTTCTGTCTCTCATCGCGCATACCGCCGGCAAGCTCATCCGGCGTCAGAGGCGCTCTTCCGCCCCTGATGATCGAGAGCATC
>PUNP01000450.1 GCA_003551785.1 Candidatus Brocadiaceae bacterium
GAAGAAGGGCTTGCCGACAGCTACATCCGAGGCATAGAAAGGGGCAACGCAGTGGATGGAGCGGTTACAGCAGGGGCTTTTGCTTCTGTAGGATTAATGACACCGTCAATTTCACCGACAGACCCAAGCGATGCGGTTATAGAGAAATTTAGCGAATACCCCGAACACATAGATACTTTTTCACGGTTTAAGGCTAAAGCCGAGCAGGAGTTACGGCAAACGAGACTTCCAATAATACGCCAACAAGAAGGCAGAATAAAGGACATAATACGAGAAGCAAGCGCTACAGCCTATAGAGAAGGCGATACGTTTACACGAAGGCAATTCAGCCAAGATTTAATGCGTAGATTCTCAGATGAAGGGATTACGGGTGTTACGTATTCTAACGGGCGCAGAGTGCAGTTAGATTCATATTCTGAAATGGTAGCCCGAACCCAAACCCAACAAGCGTTTAATCAGGCGAATTGGAACCGACTTCAAGAGAGAGGGCAGGATTTAATTGTTATATCTGTTCACTTTCCATGCTCTGATCTTTGCGAGCCGTATCAAGGCCGTGTGTTTAGTATTTCAGGAACTTCAAGCCAGTACCCATCATTAGACAGCGCTATAGGTGGTGGGCTGTTCCATGCAAACTGCAAGCATCACAGTTCAGGTTACACACCGGGGGACAAAGCCCCCGAAAGAGATACTGGAACCCGTGAGAATAGGGAAATGTACGAAGCTCAACAGAAGCAACGATATTATGAGAGGGGCGTTAAAAAATGGAAGCGAAGAGAAGTAAGCGCTGTTGATACACAAGCGAGAGAGAAGGCAAAGTCTAAAGTAAGAGAGTGGCAGAAACGAACACGCGAACATGTAGAGGAAAATCCTTTCCTACGTAGGGATTATACGAGGGAGTCCGTATAATTGATAGAATACACTAAAATGTGTATATTAATACACACTCACCAAAAACAAAATAAAATTATATGTTCACAGCAGAAATAGACGGCAAAGAAGTAGAGTTAAAGCCCGAACAAATAAAGGCTAAGAAAGAAGGCTACGGGGTCGTTACTCCTGACAGCGTTCCTGATGGGTATTATACAGAGTCAGCTCTACAAAGCAAGTTTTCAGAACGTGCTAAACGTGCTAAAGAAGATGCCCGAAAAGCATTTTTAGATGATAAAGACTTTCATCGTGATGTATTTAGCAAGTACGATGTATCTATTGATGATGAAGGGAAGCCAAAGGGATTAAAGCCCGATGTTGACATCGAAGAGGTTAAGCAGAATGTAGCCGAAAGAATGAAAAAGGAATATGAGTCTAAGTTGAACTCTAAAGATCAGAAGCTACAATCTGTACTGGGCAAGGCTAAAAAGTCATCTATTATAGAGGGCGCTCAAAAGATAGGTATTGACGGTAAGTATTTAGAGCCATTAGTTGAAGGTGGCGCTCCATACCTTGTGCGAGAAGTCGAAGATAGCTTTGATTGGAATGATGAAATTAATGATTATGCTCTTAAAGATAAAGATGGAACGTTTGCAGTAGACGGGAACGGATTTATTACACCGGGCAAGTTCTTTGAACAAAACACAGACAGGTTTAAGCACATGCTAAAAGATCAGCGTCAAAAAGGTTCAGGTTTTGGCTCAGGCGGTGCGGGGTCAAGCCAGCCTAAAGGCGATCCGTCTAAATGGGATACCTCAACTAAACTTGATTACATAGCCAAAGAAGGTAAAGACGGTTACCAAAAAGCTCTCCAAAAGCATAAGAAAGAAAGCAAAGAGCAGTAGCCTCATCCCCACTCATTGTAGGGTGGGGTTTTTTAATTCACATCAATTCATTATATTGTCTTTAGACAGTGTCCTCATTGGCTGTCTGATAGCTTGGTAAACAGCTCCCAACTGTATAAATACGAGGTAAACCTCTCCAGCGGGTTACGTTAAACAATGATGGCTAACCTATAACGTAACCAAAATATATTATGTCATTTCAAATTTATGAAGATGAGTTTTATAGTGGTATGTATGAGGTTGAAATGCAGAATACAGAAGCATTCAACGCAGCCTCAAACAACGCTATTCGGCTGATCCCAAGAGAACACATTGGAGATTTTTCAAAAGAAGCATTCTTTTCTGAAACTGCTGATGTTATTACACGTCGAGATATTACCTCTAACGATGATGGTACAGCTGTAGAGCTTGGATCTGATGAGCTTGTAGGTGTAAAACTATACAGGCGATTCCAGTATGATAAGAAGCTCACTGATATTAAGCGTATCGGATTCACAGAAAATGAGTATTCGTTTTTTGTAGGACAACAGATTGCAAAATCTAAGATGAAAAACAGCCTTAACACTGGGCTTTTATCTCTTGTAACGGCTCTCGGAACAGAGTCCGCCAACTTCAATTCTATTGTTGGAGAAACACCTGAAACACTGAATTACGATGCTATTCCACCGCTGTTAGCGAAATTTGGAGACGCATCAAGCGATCTGCGTCACATTGTGGGGCACAGTAAGCCAATTCATGATCTGTTGGGTGATTCATTCACAGTAGAAACTGAGAACGTTGCTGGATTCTCTATAAACACAGGTGGTATTCCAACGCTAAATAGAGGGCTTTCAATGACTGATTCTAATTCATTGATTGACCCAACAGGCGCTGGAGATGACCCAGATGTACCAAGTTATAAATCATTGTGGCTTGCAGAGAACGCACTTCGATTGGAAGAGTCAGAGGACGAAACCATGTGGGGCGGTCTTGTAGACGGTAAAGAAAACCTTATCGTTCGTGTGCAGGGTGAATATGCTATCACTGTTAAGGTGAAAGGCTTTGAATATTCATCTGCTACAGCTAACCCGAATGATTCAACGCTTGGAACCGCAGGCAACTGGGATCAGGTAGCAAGTGATACGAAGTCAACTGCTGGAGTATATCTCGAAACAGCATGATTTTAGTATACGTAGATAATAAGCGTTTTGGTGAGGTAAGTAGCCTGTCCTTTGAGGGGCGGGTTGCTTATCGAAATCCAAGATATTTCAAAGAGGTAGAGAAGTGTGATGGTGTTTACATACACGGTAACTATCCTGAAATAGAAACCGCTTATAAAGGCAAGTTGATTGAGTTAGAGAGTGGATCTTTAGCAGAGCAAAAGGGTTATTCAATATCTGATCTTCGACAGAAGAAAAAAGAATTGAGTGAATCTGAATTTAAAAAGTTAATCGAAGGCGATAGCCGTAAATCTGTTAATAGTTTATAATGGCTACTTTTTTTGACCCCTCAAAAGTTGATGATTTAGATTTGCTACACAGCTCCGTTAGAGACGATAGTGAGCTTACAAACGTAGTGAATAAAGTCGAATACGAAATGATAGACTATTTCAGGCAACGTCCTGATGTGCCCATGTATTTTCGTTCAGGGTTTGAAAATTTAAGTAGCAAAAACAGAATTAAGGTACGATTGATAGGGTATTCAGAAGATGATCCTGCACAATCAAATGATGATTTAAAAGAAGCTCTAAGGCGATCAATTGCATACGTTGTTAGTTACATATTACGTAACTACGATAACCTTGTAGGCGCTCAATCTATAAAGCAAGGGCAACGTTCTGTGAGTTATCACGGGGCGATTCCTGATGTAGACAAGTGGCCTGATGGGTGGAAAAGGTATTTACGAAACTTTGATGACCGGGAGGCTCACTACTCAATATGAGTTTTTCTGTTTTCCAAACCGAATCAGCGACACTCCGAAAAGTCGGAACCGATGCCTATGGAGATGTAAGTACTATCGAATCATATCCGTGTAGTATTGATCCGACACTCGGTAAAGAAGTGCGATTTGATAGTGAAGGCGAACAGGTTAGAGGTCGTGAAACGGTGTTAGATGATTTGCCAAAGATTGACTTAAACCACGACAGGTACGAGGTTGATTTTAGAGGCAGAACCTACATTGTAGAACGTCTTACTGGATTTCCAGCCATAGGCGGTACGAAACCCCAACATTATGAAGTGTTACTACGGTAATGTGGAAATATAAACGATTTAAGGAGCTTAAAAAGCGTGTGAGGGATAAAACCCATCGCGGATTGCTGAATGCTGCTGAGTCGGTAAAGAGTGAGGTTCTGCAAGAAGTGCCGCACGATGAAGGAACCTTATCGGGAACGGTAGGCGTGTTTGAAAATCCGAATAACAAAATGGAAGTAGCGGTAAGTGCAGGCGGTGGAAATGGAACAGGAATGCCGATCGTTCCTTATGCTATCCGATGGCACGAAGAGCCTGCGAACTTTCAGAAAGGGCGGAAACACAATTACGTGAGAGACCCCGTTAAACGTGCCGAATCCGATCAACGAGCATTACGGGCAATCGCAAAAGAACTTCAATCATTATGATAAAATACA